>NZ_PQMX01000099.1:0-18146 GCF_004368385.1 Burkholderia sp. B10
CCGGACGTTTCATCGGTGAGACGTCCTGCCGTTGCCAGGAGTTCGTGTCTGACATGCGTTGAACTTCGGGCCTCAGACCTCTGGCCGACGTTCGAGCGCTCGGGGTAAACCAGCGCGGGCTGCGTCATCGCGCACTCCAACCGTGCCGGGATGCGGTGCGCTTCCCAACTATGTTGCGCGGGGCGGCTCCCCTCTGCGTCAACGCAGCGACCTCCGATCGGAAGCGACCGTACGGGCGCCGATCTTGTGGCGCTGCATCTGCAACCGCTCGACGGTCGTGAGCGCGTAGCGTTCAGCGGCGGGCGATGCCTCGACGCCGTATGCCTCAGCCGGAAACCGGAAATCCTTTGCCCGCGCGCACACGCATATCAGCCGCGCGTCCCAATTCGACACGCGATCACCATGCAGGGCGGTCTCAAGAATCAAGTGCAACGTTTAGCCAACCCGGTGGCAGCCAATTCCATCGCCATGGCCTCTTCGGGGGTTTTCCAGTTGAGGGTTTGACGAGGGCGTCCGTTCATCAGCTTGGCAATATCGTTCAACTGCATCTGGGTCACGCCTGACAGGTCCATTCCTTTGGGTAGAAACTGGCGCAGCAGGCCGTTGGTATTTTCGTTGCTGCCTCGTTGCCAAGGCGCGTAGGGATCCGCGAACCAGATATCCAGATTCAATCGTTCAGCCAGCTCGACATGACAGGTCATTTCCGATCCGCGATCGTAGGTCAGGCTTTCCCGCAGAAAGGCCGGCAGCTTCTTCATCTGGCGCGTGAAGCCTTCCAGTGCATCCTCGGCCGTGCAGCCATCCATGCGGCACAGCACCACGAAGCGCGTCTTGCGCTCGACCAGTGTGCCGACGCAGGAACGATTGAAGGCCCCCTTGATGAGATCGCCTTCCCAATGACCGGGCCATTGGCGCGTTTCGATTGCCTCGGGCCGATGGACGATGCGAAGTTCTTCCGGCACAAAGCTCTTGCGGGCCAGCGTCTTGCGTGCGTTGCCACGCACCGGTTTCTCCTGACGCAGGGCCTCAATCATGGCCTGCTTCAAGCCGCCGCGGGGATGGGTATAAATCGCCGCGTAGATCGTTTCGTGGCTGACTCGTTGCTCGGGGTTGTCTGGATGCATCTCGCGAAGTCTCGCAGCAATTTGCTGCGGCGACCAGCACCGATAAACCAGATCGTGATGCACCCGCCAGTACAGCGTGCTTCCTGCTGCCAGTTTCGCCTGACGCCGACTTCGCTCGCGGCGCGTCCGATAGGCTCTGGCCGCGCTTGTGGCGTCATAGCAGCGAGGCGCTTCCGTACGATTGCGCGCCAGTTCTCGTGTGATCGTCGACGCGCTGCGGCCAAGCAGCCTTGCAATCGCTCTGACGCTCGTGTTCCGGGCCTTCTCGATCATGATCACCGCGCGCTCTTCGGCGCTCAGATGCTTGTAATTCGTCATCGCAACACCCTATCTCATCAAAGGTGTTGCACTTGAAGCTAGAGTCTAAGGAGTGCCTGGTTTCTTCATATCGATGCGCTGTTGCGAATTGGAGACGCGAGTCGTAGAGCAAGTTGAAGCGGCCACCGCAATTCGCGATCGGACTTGCTAGTTGTTTTAAATGTCAATTGGCTTATTTTGAGATGGTGACGACTCAATGGTCACGCGACTAGTCGCGAGTAACGTTGTACGAGTGAGCGGCCATTGAAAATATTCCGTTGAGTCGGATCGGGTGACGATTCGGGTTGACTGAATGGTGAGTGCCGGCCACTCGATACGGATTTATATCAATCGCTGGTCGATTATAAAAATATTTCGGAATGTCAATTCCGCATCCGCGTTTCGAGCGGAAGGCGGTCGATATGGTGCGTCCCGCACGGCATCTTCCACGCTGTCGACGATCACGCGCGCGGCGGCGTGCAATTTATTAGTCGATGACTTGCAATCTCTGACACTGTGAATGCGGACCTTTCGATAGATTTCGGCGTGAGTGGCCGCCATTCGATCGCGATCACACGTTGCGACGTGCAGACAAACTCAGACAGCGTTGCTTTCGGAATCGGAGAGCGTCTCTGTACTCGTGGGGGCTTCCCGATCGATTTTCTCCATGTCTAGAAGCGTTTGCCGTATCCATGAACAAGAACCAATATCGTCTGGTATTCAGCCGCGTGCGCGGCATGCTCGTTGCAGTCGAGGAAACGGCTCACGCGACGGGGAAAGTCACCAAGGGTGAAGCGTCGCGCGCCGTTGGCGATCGCGTGGCGAGCGCGTCGGCGAGCTTTGCCTTGCGCCATGCTGCATTCGCGGTGCTGGTCGCGGCCGGGATCACGCCGATGTGGGCAAATGCGCAGGTCGTGGGCGCGGGCGCGAACGCGCCGTCGGTCATCCAGACGCAAAACGGTCTCCAACAGGTCAACATCACGAAGCCGTCCGGTGCGGGCGTGTCGTTGAATACCTATTCGCAGTTCGATGTGCCCAAACCCGGCGTGATCGTCAACAACTCGCCTACGCTGACGAATACGCAGCAGGCCGGGTACATCAACGGCAACCCGAATCTCGGCCCGAACGGTTCGGCCAGGATCATCATCAACCAGGTCAACAGCCCGAACCCGTCGCAACTGAGGGGTTTCGTCGAGATCGCCGGCCAGCGTGCGGAGATGATCATTTCCAATCCGTCGGGACTGGTCGTGGATGGTGGCGGCTTCATCAATACCTCGCGTGCAATCCTGACCACCGGCACGCCGAACCTGAATCCGGACGGATCACTGGCGGGTTTCAGTGTGACGCGCGGCCTCATCGCGGTACAGGGCGCGGGCCTGAATGCCACGAACGTGGATCAGGTCGACCTCATTTCCAGAGCCGTACAGGCGAACGCCGCCATCTATGCGACGAACCTGAACGTGATCGCCGGTGCGAATCGGGTCAATCACGACACCCTCGAGGCGACCCGCATTCAGGGCGATGGTGCGGCGCCTGCGGTTGCGATCGACGTTGCGCAATTGGGCGGCATGTACAGCAATCGCATCCTGTTGGTCGGCACCGAGGGCGGCGTCGGAGTCCGAAACGCCGGGACGATCGCGGCGGACGCGATGGGGCTGACGTTGACTACCGACGGGCGGCTGATTCAGTCGGGCAAGGTTTCGTCGGCCGGGAACGCCGCCATTTCTGCTGCAGGCGGAGTCGAGAACAGCGGCACCACCTACGGCCAGCAGTCGGTGTCGGTGAATACCGGTGCGGACGTCGTCAATACCGGTACGCTGGCTGCGCAACATCACGTCGGCGTGACCGCGGGCTCGCTGAATTCGACCGGGTTGCTCGGCGCAGGCGTGAACAGCGACGGTTCCGTGACGCAAACCGGCGACCTGCAACTCGCGACGACGGGCCAGCTCAATGCGACCGGCAAGAACGTTGCGGGCGGCAACGTGAGCGCGAAAGGCTACGGCGTGAACCTCGCGGGCAGCACGACGGCCGCGAACGGCGATCTTTCGCTCACGGCCACGGCCGGCGACGTCAACTTCACGAACGCGACGGCGAGCGCCCAAGGGGCCATCACGGCGAATGCCGCAGGCACGGTCATCAATGATCGAGGCAACCTGACGAGCGGCGGTGCAACGAGCCTGACGGGCAACGACGTGTCGAACCGGAACGGCGCGGTGTCGTCGCAAGGGCCGCTGTCGGTGACGGCCGCCGACCAGATCGCGAACCAGTCCGGCGTATTCGTTTCGCAGAGCACGATGGCGCTGCGCGGCAGCACGGTCGCGAACAACCAAGGTACGGTCCAGAGCGCTGGTCGTGCCACGGTCGATGCAATCACGATCGACAATACGGCCGGCCGCATTACGTCGCTCAATAGCGACGGGATGGTGTTGACCGCGACGGGCCAACTCACGAATGCGGCAGGTACGACGGCGGCCGGCGCGCAAGGTGGCGTGATCGGCGGCAACGGCGACGTGACGGTGCAAGGCGGGGCGATCGCCAACCACGCGACGATCACGTCCAATACGAATTTGCACGTGGCCGGCCAGTCGATCGACAACGGCAGCGGGTCCTTGCAGGCCGCGCAGAACGTGGCGGTCGACGCCGCTGCGCACCTGGCCAACAGCGGCGGCACGATCATGGGCCAAACCGCCGCGTTGAACGGCACTACGCTCGACAACAGCTCAGGCACCGTGCAAGCCCAACAGGTCGCGTTGACCGGTACCAGTCTCGTCAATCGCGGCGGCACGATCACGCAGATCGGCACCGGCACGATGGCCGTCAATGTATCGGGCACGCTCGACAATTCGAGTGGCGGCACGCTGCAGACGAACGGCACAGACGTCACGCTGGCCCCTGCTGCGCTGGTCAACGATGGTGGCACGATCGTCCACGCCGGCACGGGTACGCTGACGTTGGGCAACGGTGCGGGTTCGGTGTCGAACGTCGGCGGCGCGATTGCCAGCAATGGACATATCGCGGCGCAAAGCGGCTCGCTGAACAACACCTCGGGTTCCATCAACGCGCAAAGCGGGCTGATCGCGGTGGTTGGCGGCACGCTGAACAATACCAACGGCAAGCTGCTGTCCAACACGGAGCTCGGCTCGACGAGCGGCACGTTGACGAACGATGGCGGCCAAATCGGCGCGAGCACGAATGCGACGATTCACACGGGTTCGATGACGAATCAGGGCGGCGCGATCGTTGCCCCGAATCTGTCGGTCACAGCCGATTCGACGCTCGACAATAGCGGTGGACAGCTCACAGCCAATCAGCTCGCACTGAGCACGCCGAATCTGACGAACCACGGCGGCACGATCACGCAGTATGGGTCGTCGGCGATGGGCGTCAATGTGAGCGGCACGCTCGACAATTCCGCTGGCGGTGTGATCCAGACGAACAGTACGGACCTGACGCTCGCTCCCGCGCAATTGAACAACGCTGGCGGAACGATTACGCATGCCGGCGCGGGTACGCTGACGATTGAACCAGGCAGCGGTGCAGGTGCAGTGAACAACGCGGGCGGCACCGTTGTCACCAAGGGCAATGCAGTCGTCGGCGCGAGCGGCTGGGACAATACGAGCGGCATCTTCGCGGCACAGGGCGACATCGCCGCGACGATCGCGGGCGACGTGAACAACGCGCAAGGCCTGGTGCGCGCAGGAACGTCCTTGTCGTTGACGAACGGCGGCGCGCTGGTGAACCAGGGCGGGCATATTCAGGCCGGCCAGACCGTGGCAGGCGACACGAGCACGCTGCGCATCCAGTCCGCGTCGATCGACAACGCCGACGGGTCGATCGCCGACCTTGGCGCCGGCCAAATGACCGTGCAGGGCGGCAGTCAGATCACCAACAGCAACGCCGGTGGTGTGTCGGGGATGGGTGCGATCACCGGTAACGGTGACGTGATGGTGAACGCTGCGTCGATTTCCAACACGCAAGGTGGCCAGCTGAGCGGCGCCTCGCTGCATGTTCAGGGGACGACCTTGGACAACAGCGGCGGGCAGATCGGTAACGTCGCGAATTCGAGCGGCGATGTGGCCGTGACGACCAGCGGCGCGATCACGAACACGAACGGGCAGATCAGTTCGACGCACGACCTGACGGTGACAGCGCCGACGCTGCAAGGTGGCGGTACCTATAGCGCGGCCCACGATGCGAGCGTCAATTTGCAGGGCGATTTCTCGGTGACGCCCGACTATCAGTTCAACGTCGGCCATGATCTTGCGTTTGCGTTGCCCGGTACGTTCGACAACAGCGGCAACGTGCAGTCGGTCAACGATCTGAGCGTCAATGCCGGCAACATCGTCAACTCCGGCGCACTGTCAGCCGGCGGTTTGCTGCATACGCAATCGGGCAACCTCACCAATACCGGGTCGCTGGTGGGCGGCAGCGTCTCGCTCAACGCAACGGGCACGGTGTCGAACGTCGGGCCGACGGCCTTGATCGGTGCATCGGATAGCAACGGCACGCTTGAAATTCTCGCGCACGATATCGAAAACCGTGACGACACGACGGCGACGGATTCGATGCCGACGACGGCGATTTTCGGGATGGGTAAGGTCGTACTCGCGGGTGGTAAGGACGCGAGCGGCAATTACACGAATGCGGCACTCGTCAACAACTCGTCGGCGTTGATCCAGTCCGGCGGCGATATGGAGTTGCACGCCGATAAGGTGACGAGCACGCGTCGTGTGATGAGCACCTCGGGAAGCACGAGTAACGTCGATCCGGCGGCCCTCGCGCAATACGGCATTAGCCTGTCAGGTTGCGCATCGTACTTCGCGGTGAATTGCGCGGGAGGGGGACAGATGATCGCCGGTCTCCGGTCCGACAACATCACACCGGCCGAAACGGCCGCGTTGATCAAACAGCCGGGCGGCATGTACATTGAGCCGCCTCACGGCGGCCAGTGGAACAGCGGGTACTTCTACACGACCTATACTGGAACGGCTGTGGCGAACACGGTCACGGCATTGAGCCCGACTGCGCAAATCGTGTCGGGCGGCAGTCTCAATGCAACATCGACCGGTACCCTGCAAAACTACTGGAGCAGCATCACGGCCGTTGGCAACCTCGACTTGCCGCAAAACTATGACGGCAACGGTTGGGCGGCGACGGGCCAGCAGGCGCCGACCGTGACGGTGACGTACTCGGGCCAGTACCACTACAACAACTACGACAGCAGCGAATACAACTGGCAATTGCCGTTCGGCAACGCCCCGTTCGTGACGAGCCGTCCGGGCGGCTATACCCAAGTCGCGCCAGCGGACGTCAAGACCTACAGTCTGCCGAGCTACGATTCGACGTTGGGTTCGAACGGCACGATCTCCGGCACGGGTGTCAGCATCAATAACACGGCCGCAAACGCGTCGATTCCGTCGCTCGGTCTGCTGCCCGGTCAATCCGTCCCCGGTCTGATGATTGGTGGGCTGAGCGGAAGCGCGAGCGGCACGAAGTCGGGCGCTTCGGCCGTGCATGGTGGGGTGATCACGGTCTCGCCGGTCATCGCCAGCGCGACGGCGCAGAACGTCCTGAACAATCTGACGATCCCGCAGGGCGGTCTGTACAGACCGAATCCGTCGCCGAACGCGAGCTATGCGATCGAGACGAACCCGGCATTCACGAACCAGAAGCGCTTCATCTCCAGCGACTACTTCTTCAGTCAGATCGGCGTCGACCTCACGCATATTCCGAAGCGTCTGGGTGATGGATTCTACGAGCAGCAACTCGTACGCAATCAGGTCACTTCGCTGACCGGCCGTGCGGTATTGGGTCCGTACACGGATCTTCAGACGATGTATCAGCAGTTGATGGCGGCGGGTGCATCGTTGGAGAAGACGCTTAATCTCTCGCTGGGCGCGAGCCTGTCGGCCGAGCAGGTATCGCAGCTCACGAACAACGTGATCATGATGGAAACGCGAGTGGTCGACGGCCAATCGGTGCTCGTGCCGGTCGTGTACCTCGCGCAGGCGAACCAGCAGAACGTCAACGGCCCGCTGATTACCGCGACGGACATCGATCTGAAGGACGCGCAGAACTTCACGAACAGCGGGACGGTGAAGGCGGACAACACGCTGTCGATTCAGGGCAAGCAGATCGATAACGCGTTCGGCGCGTTGCAGAGTGGTGGGCTCATGTCGTTGACGACGACTGGCAATGTCGATTTGACGTCGGCGAAGGTCAAGGCCGGAAGCCTGTATCTGAATGCCGGTGGCGACCTGATTCTCGATTCCGCCGTGAAAAGCGACACCCGGGTGAGTCGCGATGGCGCAACGAGTGTGACGACGACGCTCGGGCCGATTGCTCAGCTCGACGTCAAGGGCGATGCGGGAATCATGACAGGTGGCAATGTCGAGCAGCATGCGGGCGCGCTGACGGTCGGCGGCAATCTCGGCATGCTGATTGGGGGAAACTACGACCTCGGTACGCAGCAAGTCGGCGAGCACAAGATCGTGCAGCGCGCGAATGGCGTATCGAATACCGACATCAATGGCGTGGTTGGTAGCGCTGTGAATGTCGGCGGCGTGTCGATGATCGGAGTGAATGGGGATCTGACCGCGAGCGGCGCGCAAATCAACCTGGGCAACGGCGGAACGATCGCGGCCAAGGGCAATATCACGCTCGGCGCTGCGAGCGCTACGTCGACGGTCGACAGCAACAGTTCGGGTAGCGATCACCACGGCAGCTATTCGGAAACGTTGCACACGTCCGACCAGACCGTCGTTGGCACGACGGTGCATAGCGGCAATACCTTGAGCGTTGCTTCGGGCAAGGACATCAGCGTCATCGGAAGCACGATCTTGCTTGACCAGGGCAACGTGGGCCTGATGGCGGTCGGCAACGTGAACGTCGGCGCGGCGACCGAAACGCACGTGTCGAACATGAACGAATCGCACGACCACAGCGGCGTTGCAAGTCATGCGAGCGCGACAAACCGCGTCGACCAGACCACCACGTATGCCAATGGCAGCGCGATTTCGGCTGACGGCGTAACGGTCGTCAGCGGGAAAGACATCAACGTCACCGGTAGCGCCATTGTCGGGACGCACGACGTGGCGCTGTCCGCTAAAAACAACGTCAACATCACGGCGGCGACCGACACGTATCAGGACAACGAGTATCACCAAGAGAAGCATTCGGGCTTGTCTGGCTCGGGTGGACTTGGCATTACGATCGGATCGAGCGAACAGAGCGACCGGTATAACGCGGCTTCGACGACGCAGAGCCAGTCGCGCAGTACGGTCGGCAGCGTTGAAGGCAACGTGACCGTATCGGGCGGGAAGGACGTCCATATCAGCGGCAGCGATTTCGTGGCAGGCAAGGCGGCGGGCGACGTCGACGGAAACACGGGCAATATCAGTATCACCGGGCAGAACGTGACGATTGATCCAGGGCAGGATGTGGCGCAATCGCACGATCAACGCGAAGCGCATTCGAGTGGCCTGACCGTTGCCGTGACCGGTACGCCGTACGATACGGTACGCAACCTGAAGGCGAATGCGTCGTCGGGTAACGCCTTCCAGCGCGGCCAAGCAGTGGGCAACGAGATCGGCGCAAGCGCGGCAGACGTGCCGGGGATCTCCGTGTCGTACGGACAGAGCCGTAGCAGCTCTACGACCGATATGTCGAGTTTGACGAACTTGGGAAGCACGGTTCGCGGTGGTGGAAACGTGACCGTGAAAGCGACTGGCGGCGCGCAGAAGGACGCGAACGGCAACATCGTGGATGGCGATATTTCCGTGATCGGCTCGGCAATCAGCGCGGGCGGCACGGCGACGCTGGATGCGAACCGTAACGTCAACTTGCAGGCATCGACTGATCACTTGCAGCAGTCGACACAATCGTCCGGTTCGTCATGGGGCGTTCAAGCGGCATCGCCGAGCCTGGGCGATTTGGGGCGCTGGGTGGGTGGCACGGCGAACACGGGTGGCAACAGCCCGTCGCCGTACAATGCGAGCCGGAGCAATTCGGACGGCAGCCAGACGATGACGCAGCAAACGGCGGCATCGGTCACGGGTAATAGCGTCGTCATCAAGAGCAAGACGGGCGACATCAACGTCGTCGGCTCGGGCATCAGTGGAACGCAGGGCGTCGATCTCGTCGCCACACAGGGCGCAATCAACGTGCTGGCCGGGCTTGACACGAGTACGAGCCACCAGGAATCGAGCAGTCAGCAGATCGGCAGTCTGGGCAGTAACGGCACGGCTACCGGTTTTAGCGTCGGTGTGGCGAAGAACCATAGTGTCCAGGACACGGCTTCGCAGACCCAAAGCACGATGCGCAGCCAGATCGTCAGCGGCAACGGCAACGTGACGCTCGATGCGAAGCAGGACATCACGGTCGCCGGTTCCGATTTGAGCGCGGGTAAGGATCTGACGCTGATCGGCAAGAACCTGAATCTCGATCCGGGTACGGACGCGACACAGAGCCGGATGAGTCAGGATTCCAGTCAGTTCGGCGTGAGCGTGGCGCTTGGCGGTGCGATCGGGAACGCCGTCGCGCAAGCCAATCAAGCATTTGCGCAGCCCGCGCGCGGGGGCGATTCGCGGTTGGCGGCGCTGGACAAGGCACAGGCCGGACTTGCGGCGTACAACGCGTATCAAGTTGGTACGGCGTTGAGCAAGGGGCCGACGAGTCAACCGTTGATCAAGGCCACGGTGAGCATCGGAGGCGGCTCGAGCCATAGTGACTCGCAGAGCAGTTCCCTGTCGAACGACGGCAGCACGCTGCACGCGGGCGGCAACGTGAACCTGATCGCGACCGGCAGCGGTAAGCAGGACGCGAGTGGCTTTGCGACGGATGGCGACATCAACGCGCGTGGTACGCAGATTTCCGGGCAGAACGTGACGTTGAATGCGGCGCGCGACATCAATCTCCAAAGCGCCCAGGACACGAACCAACTTGCGAGCCACAACAGTAGCAGCGGAGGTAGCGTCGGTGTCGGGCTGGGTATCGGAGGACAGCAGAACGGCTTCACGCTGGAATTGGCCGCGAATGCATCCAAAGGCCATGCGAATGGCCAAGGCGTGACCAATCGTGACACGCAAATTACCGCGGGCGATACGTTGTCGATGACGAGCGGGCGGGATACGAATTTGCGTGGCGCGGAGGTCTCGGGCAATGCGGTCAATACGAGTGTTGGGCGCGACCTCAATATCGCGAGCCAACAGGACACCGCCACGTACGACAGTAAGCAGTCGAGCGCTGGATTCCAGGCAAGCATTTGCGTGCCTCCGTTCTGCTACGGCCAGACCGTTAGCGGTAGCGCGAGCGCGAGCCAGCAGAACATCAACGCGAACTACCAGTCGGTGAACCAGCAAAGCGGCATCTATGCAGGCACGGGCGGGTATGACGTGAATGTCCGGAACCATACGCAGCTTGACGGCGGTGTGATCGCGAGCACGGCGACGCCGGACAAGAACAGTTTGTCGACCCAGACGCTGGGCTTCACGAATCTGGAAAATCACGCGAGCTATTCGGGCGATACGGTCGGCTTCAGTGCGAGTGGCGGTTTTGGTTGGAGCGGGCCGGGCGGAGCCATGTTGAAGACACCGGTCACCTCGATCGCGAACAAGTTGCCTGGGCCGCAGAACTCGCAAGGTTTGGGACCGAGCGGATTCTCGGCGGCGGGCACGAGCAGCGACGCGTCGGGGACGACGTATGCGGCGGTGAGTCCGGGCGCGATCACGGTGCGGGGCGACGCGGGTACCGGGCACGACAGCACCGTCGGTTTGAGCCGCGACACGGCGAATGCGAATGGTGCGGTACAGAACACGTTCAATGCGCAGAACGTGCAGAACGACATTGCGGTTCAGCAGTCGGTCGGACAGGTCGGCATGCAGGTGGTCGGTGACGTGGCGGATGCGCTTCAAAACCGCGCGAAGGCCAACGCACGCGATGCTCAGCAACGACTGGATCAAGCAAATGCGATTCACGATGACGCGGCGGCTCAGCAAGCTCAGGCAGATTTGACTGCCGCGAATGCACAGGTGGCGATGTGGGGGCCAGATGGGGCTGCGCGCATCGCTTCGCATGCAGGAGTTGCTGGAATCGGTGCAGCGATGGGCGGGGGCAATGTGGCGGGCGCAATCGGCGGCACGGTGGCGGGTGACATGGTGGGCAATGCTGCGAGTGGCGCGCTGGGTGATACGCTTGGTGGCACGGTGCTGGGGAACGTCGCATCGGGATTGGCTGGTGCGGCGGTAGGTGGCGCGATCGGCGGGGCGGCTGGCGCACTGAGTGGTGCGAATGGTGCGTTGAGCGCCGATCTCTATAACCGGCAGTTGCATCCGAATGAAAAGCAGAAGCTGGCGCAGTTGCAAAAGGGACAACCGAAAGACGAACAGGACCGACTCGCCGATGCGGCGTGCTATCTGGTGCAGTGTGCGGCGCAGTTGTCGAGCAACGACCCGGCGTATGCGGCAGCGTTGGCGTCGCAACAGCGTGGTGCCGGCTATATAAGCGAACAGCAGGACCTGAAGGCGACAGGATTGTTCGTGTATAGTCTGTCTGATGTGCTGAACGATCCGCTTAACGCGATGGGCGACTGGGCCCTCCAGCAGGCGAAGTCGGCAGGGCGCGGAGCAGCGAATCTCGGTAATGCGCTGCTGAAGAAGATCGCGCAAAATGGTCCGCAGGGCCCATATGTCAATCCGGACGATCTGAACGGGCCGAGCGGCGGGGGTAACGGGACGCCCCCCACTGCGACGGCTGTTGTTACGCCGATTCCATGTCCGGCGGGCCCAGGTGCTTGCGGCATGGCGATAACGCCAGTGGTAACGCCGGGGGCACCTACAATGTCTGCGGGCGGGGGCGATGGACAGCCGTCCGTGAACGACAGCACCGGCGATCTTGCAAGTGCAGCAAACCAACCATTCAAGGATGGGCAAGCAATAACAAATGCTGGTCGCTCCGTTACCAAACATCCCGAATACTTCGGTTTCGACTCTACACAAGATCTCAGACAGGTTTACCGAAGTGACGCGCAATTGAATGAATTGGCTGCGAATGCGGTACAAGATATCCTGCAAAATGGCACAAAGACCACCGGCGCAGGTGGAAGGTATCCGAATGGATGGGTTACATACACACTTCCTGACGGTCGGGCGGCTAGCTGGACAACATCGGGTGAGTTCATCGGATTTAGAGGGTTGCAGAAATGAGCTATGGTTTGATCTTTGAAAAAGTTGGCGACATCAATAGCTTGTATCCGTACATCTGTGTCTATATGCAGGGTGAAAGCAATCCCTTTATGGAAGTAGGTGTTACCGAAGAAAAGCAGCTTGCATTCACCTTTTATGTGAATGATAAGAACGTTGCGTTATCTGTTGAACAGTGGGATGAGATCGCAAAGCGTGGTCGTGAATTCTTGCCTAGGGCAATAGCTGACGAAGACGCATCTATGTAAACACAAAGGCAAACTTGGGCGCGCGCCGGGTTCGTGCTTTATGGCTTCGCGATCGCGCTGATGATCCTATTGAGGGCAAAGCGATTTTGAATGTTCAAAATTCCTGCCCTACGGCAGGATAGGCGTACGCCGGTTATTGCCCGGACAGCGAGCAGTACAATGGGGTATGCGAACTCGACGCTGACGTACCGGCTGCCTAAAAGCACACTGTGGCGGGCCGTGCGGTGCGCGAGCAGTTGCAGCGGCTGGGGGTGATGCGGGCGACGGGCTACGAGCAGATGGGCGGGTGCGTGGTGGTGCCGGTGCTGGGCGAGGAGGAAGAAGGCGACGATCGCGGCCGGGTGTGGCAGATGTACGGGTGGCGCACGGCGGACGCGAAGATGGGCCGCGATGGGGTGCGACACCTGTACCTGGGCGTACCGCTGCGTGGGGTGTGGAACGTGTCGGCGCTGATGGCGGATCGCGAGATTATCGTGTGCGAATCGCTGATCGATGCGATGACGTTCTGGTGCGCGGGCTATCGCAATGTGATCGCGGCGTACGGCGTGAACGGCTTTACGGACGACCACTGGGCCGCACTGAAGCGGTACGGTACGCGGCGGGTGCTGATCGCATATGACCGCGACGATGCGGGCGATGCGGCAGCGGCCACGCTTGCGACGGAACTGCTGGAAACCGGCATCGAGTGTTTCCGGGTGCTGTTCCCGAAGGGGATGGATGCGAACGAGTATGCGCGCAAGGTGCAGCCTGCGCAAAAGGGCCTGGGGCTGCTGCTGCAACAGTCCGAATGGCTGGGCAAGGGGAAGCGGTCCGGCGTGAGCACGGCGGTCATGGGGGCGCCGCACCTGTCGGCTAGAAAGGAAGCGTCTTCTGGTGCGCAGACCTCGCCGGTTCTGGCAACGCCTGCCGTTGCGCCCACGCCCGAACATCCCGAACCTGCTTCCTCTTTAGCCGCGATGGCCGCACCGGATAAACCGCTGTTGCCTGAATTGCCGCGCGCGTTGCCACCTGTGCCGGCCACTGCGCCGGCGACGGAGCCTGAACCGGTCGAGGCCGAAGGCGCGGCGGGCGAACTGCTGCTGACGTTTGGCGAACGGCACTGGCGGCTGCGGGGCTGGCAGAAGAATCTCGGCCCCGAGCAGATGCGGGTGAATGCGCAGGTGCGCAACGAAAACGGGTATCACATTGATACGCTGGATGTGTACAGCGCGAAGCAGCGTGCGGCGTATATCAAGGTGGCGTCAATCGAACTGGGTTGCCAGGAAGAGACGGTCAAGCGGGGTCTTGGGCGGGTGTTGCTGAAGCTGGAGGCGTTGCAGGATGCGGCGATTCAGGCGGCGCTCGCGCCGAAGGACGCCGCGCCGGTGCTCGATGATGAAGCGCAGCGCGCGGCGCTCGAGCTGCTGAAGTCGCCGGAGCTGGTTGAGCGCATCGTGGCCGACATGGACCGCTGCGGGATCGTCGGGGAGTCGGCGAACCTGCTGGCGGGCTATCTCGCGGCGGTGTCGCGCAAGCTCGATGCGCCGCTGGCGATCCTGATCCAGTCGACCAGCGCGGCGGGCAAGACGTCGCTGATGGACGCGGTGCTGAACCTGATGCCCGACGAGGAGCGCATCCAGTACAGCGCGATGACGGGGCAAAGCCTGTTCTATCTGGGCGAGACGGATTTGCAGCACAAGATTCTGGCGATCGCGGAAGAGGAAGGGGTGCGGCAGGCGGCGTATGCATTGAAGCTGTTGCAGTCCGATGGCGAACTGACGATTGCCTCGACGGGCAAGGACGAAGCGACCGGCAACCTGGTGACGAAGCAGTACCGGGTGAAGGGTCCGGTGATGCTGATGCTGACGACGACGGCGATCGACGTCGATGAAGAGCTGCTGAACCGGTGTCTGGTGCTGACGATCAACGAGACGCGCGAGCAGACGCGGGCGATTCACGTGCGCCAGCGGGCGGCGCAGACGCTTGAAGGGCTGCTGGCCGCAACGGATCGCGAGGCGGTCACGGCGCTGCACCGCAACGCGCAGCGGCTATTGAAACCGGTGCACGTGGTCAATCCGTTCGCCCACCTGCTGACGTTCCTGGACGACAAGACGAGAACGCGTCGTGACCACGTGAAATACCTGACGCTGATCCGCTCGATTGCACTGCTGCACCAGCACCAGCGCGAAGTGAAGCGGGTTGAGCATCGCGGCCAGACGCTCGACTACATTGAGGTGACGCGCGACGATATTGCGCTGGCCAACCGCATCGCGCACGACGTACTGGGGCGCACGCTCGATGAACTGCCGCCGCAGACGCGGCGGCTGCTGACGTTGCTGTCCGACTGGGTGATGGCGCAGTGCGCGGCCCGCGACGAGACGCGTGAGGCGTTCCGGTTCACGCGGCGCGAGGTGCGCGCGGCGAGGCTACGACTCCGTCTCTGGGTACCACCGACAGTATTGCGGGCGGCGTACCTAGCCGAGTACAGTCGCGAATCAACGTGACCAACGACGGCATGGATCACATAGGTGATCGACACCTCGACCCTACGGTGAATGCGAGCCAGTTTTCGATTAATGAAAGCGACCTTAAAACGTTGTTGCAAAGCCCGGCCACGGTTTCTACACCAGTGAGCCGAACCATTCAGAGCGGTGGGGACATCAACTACGTCCGGGAGGTTAATGCTGGACAAGTGATCGGGCCAGCAGAACATCAACGCGAACTACCAGTCGGTGAACCAGCAAAGCGGGATCTATGCAGGCACGGGCGGGTACGACGTGAATGTCGGAAACCATACGCAGCTTGACGGCGGTGTGATCGCGAGCACGGCGACGCCGGACAAGAACAGTTTGTCGACCCAGACGCTGGGCTTCACGAATCTGGAAAATCACGCGAGCTATTCGGGCGATACGGTCGGCTTCAGTGCGAGTGGCGGTTTTGGTTGGAGCGGGCCGGGCGGAGCCATGTTGAAGACACCGGTCACCTCGATCGCGAACAAGTTGCCTGGGCCGCAGAACTCGCAAGGTTTGGGACCGAGCGGATTCTCGGCGGCGGGCACGAGCAGCGACGCGTCGGGGACGACGTATGCGGCGGTGAGTCCGGGCGCGATCACGGTGCGGGGCGACGCGGGTACCGGGCACGACAGCACCGTCGGTTTGAGCCGCGACACGGCGAATGCGAATGGTGCGGTACAGAACACGTTCAATGCGCAGAACGTGCAGAACGACATTGCGGTTCAGCAGTCGGTCGGACAGGTCGGCATGCAGGTGGTCGGTGACGTGGCGGATGCGCTTCAAAACCGCGCGAAGGCCAACGCACGCGATGCTCAGCAACGACTGGATCAAGCAAATGCGATTCACGATGACGCGGCGGCTCAGCAAGCTCAGGCAGATTTGACTGCCGCGAATGCACAGGTGGCGATGTGGGGGCCAGATGGGGCTGCGCGCATCGCTTCGCATGCAGGAGTTGCTGGAATCGGTGCAGCGATGGGCGGGGGCAATGTGGCGGGCGCAATCGGCGGCACGGTGGCGGGTGACATGGTGGGCAATGCTGCGAGTGGCGCGCTGGGTGATACGCTTGGTGGCACGGTGCTGGGGAACGTCGCATCGGGATTGGCTGGTGCGGCGGTAGGTGGCGCGATCGGCGGGGCGGCTGGCGCACTGAGTGGTGCGAATGGTGCGTTGAGCGCCGATCTCTATAACCGGCAGTTGCATCCGAATGAAAAGCAGAAGCTGGCGCAGTTGCAAAAGGGACAACCGAAAGACGAACAGGACCGACTCGCCGATGCGGCGTGCTATCTGGTGCAGTGTGCGGCGCAGTTGTCGAGCAACGACCCGGCGTATGCGGCAGCGTTGGCGTCGCAACAGCGTGGTGCCGGCTATATAAGCGAACAGCAGGACCTGAAGGCGACAGGATTGTTCGTGTATAGCCTGTCTGATGAGCTGAACGATCCGCTTAACGCGATGGGCGACTGGGCCCTCCAGCAGGCGAAGTCGGCAGGGCGCGGAGCCACGAATCTCGGTAATGCGTTGCTGAAGAAGATCGCGCAAAATGGTCCGCAGGGCCCATATGTCAATCCGGACGATCTGAACGGGCCGAGCGGCGGGGGTAACGGGACGCCCCCGACTGCGACGGCTGTTGTTACGCCGATTCCATGTCCGGCGGGCCCCGGTGCTTGCGGCATGGCGGTAACGCCAGTGGTAACGCCGGGGGCGCCTACAATGTCCGCGGGCGGGAGCGATGATTCGAGCGGCGGCGGTTCGGCTTCGTCGTCAGGGCCTCAGGCCACGAACAACGTTGGTTTCGATACGTCAAACCTCGAAAGCAAGTTGAGCGGTTATTTGCTGGACCCGGCGCATCCACAGAACCAAACTAAGGCTAATTGGTTTAGTCAAGCATTGGGCTTCGACCAGAGGAACTGGCAGGATTTGGCAAGTCAACTATATTTTGACCCCGCCACTGCTGTTCCGACGAAGACCACGCAGTACGGACAAACCTACGAACAGGTTATTCCAATCACCGGGGCGAATGGAAAGACTATTGACACGTCGTTTGTCTTCATGAAGGACAACTCCGGTACAGTTCGATTGGTAACAGGTATCCCAGCAAAAAAATGAACGCGATGAAAGAGAACGACACCTTTGCATTGTCGAAATCGTTGGAAGCAACCGTGATCGGGGAGCATCGAACCGTAGTGCTGCCAGCTGGAACATTGGTCACAGTGGTGTTGGTATTCGGTGACCCAGCAGCGCCGGTCGCATATGAAGTAGAGGCGTTCTTGGCAGCGGACGATGCGTACGCGCTTGCGACCGTGGAGGCTAGCGACGTAGGCTAATTCTTTGCCACATGGACAACAGTGACGTCCGAAGGTACGGCCAACGCTGCAACCCTTCAAGATTTGGAGGGCAACTCCTGAATGAGAACTTAGCCAATATTGCTGCTCAGGACCCTAGGCTCGCAGCTGCGGTGAATGGTAGCGGCACAAACAACATCAACGATTCTATTGGTATCGGGACGACGGCTGAGGCTAACCGACTTGGGAAAATTTGGGTTGGTGACGAGGCAACCATGATGAGCGACGGCTCGTACGTCGTTGTGAACAAAGAATGGCGCGGTGGTGCAGGTCTCTAACCGGAACAATCCGAATTGGAAGGCGCCATGGGCAAAGTGAGCGTGACCTGCCCCCATCAATAGGGCCAATGGGCTTCTAGCAAAGTCCCTTTAAACCAACTCCTGGAAAGCGGCAGGAGTATCCGCGGTTGCCCGATGTTTCGCCGCAAACTCTGACGGCGCAAGGTAGT
>NZ_PQMX01000009.1:0-130370 GCF_004368385.1 Burkholderia sp. B10
CGCCGCCACGCTTCGAAATCCGAACGGCCGCGCAACTTGCACGCCGCCTGCACGCGCCTTTCGCGCGGCTTCGACGACGCTTGCCCGCTACGCAGCCGCGCTATCCTGCGCGAGCCGATGTGCGCCGACTTGCCGCCCGACTCGACGCCCGGTTCGCGAAAACGCCGTTCGCGGCCACGTATAATGGCCGCATTTCGCGTCGCCGGCGGCCCGGCTGGCCCATGCGGCGCTCGTTTCTCCGCCGCTGCGCCCGCTCGCGCGCGGCCGCGAACCGAACGCGTCCGCACGAGTCCAACCGCCGCGTTTCGCGCCGTCCGACGCAGTCGGGCGCATGCCCGGAACGCCCGCCGCCTTGCCGTTCAACCGTGCGCATTTCGCGCCGCACTTTCTGCCATCAGCCTGAATCGATCATGCGTCTGTCTTCCCAAGGCCTCAAGTCTCTCGCTTCTTCCATCGCCTTCGGCACCGCCGCGCGCAACGTCGCGCTGGGCGTGATGCTGCCCGTCGCGCTCGCGTCGACGATCGTCGTCGCCGAGGCGAAGCCGGCCGCCAAGGCCCGTGCCGCGCATGCCGCGCCGGCCGCCGCCGAGCAGTCCACCGGCGCGCCCGCGACCTTCATGCCGGGCGCGGTGCCGCCGCCGGGCGTGAACGCGCGCTCGTGGGTGCTCGTCGATGCGACCAGCAACACGGTGCTGGCATCCGGCAACGCCGACGAACGCGTCGAGCCCGCATCGCTCACCAAGCTGATGACGGCCTACCTCGTGTTCGAAGCGCTCGACAAGAAGAAGATCTCGATGGAGCAGATCGTCACGCCGAGCGAGGCGGTACGCCGCGTCGGCCGCGACGAGTCGCGCATGTTCATCGAGGCGAACAAGCCGGTGTCGGTGCACGACCTCGTCTACGGGATGATCATCCAGTCGGGCAACGACGCGGCGATCGCGCTGGCCGAACTGGTCGGCGGCAGCGAAGGGCAGTTCGTCACGCTGATGAACGACGAGGCGCAGCGCCTCGGCATGAAGGGCACGCACTTCGCCGACGTGAACGGCATGCCCGACCCGAACCACTACACGACGGCCGGCGACCTCGCGAAGCTGTCCGCGCACCTGATCCGCGATTTTCCGCAGTACTACGGGATCTTCTCGGAGAAGGAATTCAAGTACAACAACATCCGCCAGGGCAACCGCAACCGCCTGCTGTGGCTCGACCCGACCGTCGACGGCCTGAAGACCGGCCATACGCAAGCGGCCGGCTACTGCCTGATCGCGTCGGCCAAGCGCGCGATTCCGGGCGTCGACGGCCAGCGCCGCCTCGTGTCGGTGATGATGGGCGAGCCGAAGGAGGGCGACCGCACCGCCGACAGCATGAAGATGCTGAACTACGGCTATAGCGCGTTCGACTCGGTGCGTCTGTTCAAGGGCGGCCAGGCGATGTCGACGCCGCGCATCTACAAGGGCAAGGCCAACACCGTGCAGGTCGGCGTGAAGGGCGACCAGTGGGTGACGGTGCCGCGCGGCTTCGGCGACAAGGTGAAGACGGAAGTCGACGTCAACGCGCCGCTGATCGCGCCGCTCGCCGAAGGCCAGCAGGTCGGCACGGTGAAGATCGTCGCCGACGGCAAGGCGCTGTCGGAATTCCCGGTCGTCGCGCTGCAGGCGGTGCCGGAAGCCGGCATCTTCGGCCGCATCTGGGACTCGATCCTGCTGATGTTCAGCAAGAAGAAGTAAGCGCGACGGGCCTTTGTTTCCACGACTTCATCCCCATCTGATATCGCCATGAGCCAAGCCGAATTCGAACCGATCGTGTACCTCAGCGTGTCGTCGCAGGAGGAGCTGGTGCCGCTGTCGCAAGCGCGCGTGCCGGTGCTCGACCGCGGGTTCATCTTCGGCGACGGCGTGTATGAAGTCGTGCCCGTCTACGCGCACGACGGCGCGCACGTGCCGTTCCGGATCGATCAGCATCTGGAGCGGCTCGCGCGCAGCCTGAAGAAGATCGGCATCGACGATCCGCACGACGCGCCCGGCTGGCGCGCGCTGATCGAGCGCGTGGTCGAGGCGAACGCGCCCGGCCTCGGCGACGGCCATGCGCTCGTCTACCTGCAGGTCACGCGCGGCGTCGCGAAGCGCGGCCATGCGTTCCCGGCGCACGCGGTGCCCACCGTGTTCGCGATGACGAGCCCGCTGCGCCTGCCGTCGGCGGACGAGCGCGCGCGCGGCGTGCGCTGCGTGACGGCCGAGGATCGCCGCTGGCTGCATTGCGACATCAAGTCGATCTCGCTGCTCGGCAACGTGCTGATGGCGCAGCATGCGGCGGAGCGCGACGCGTTCGAGACGATTCAGCTGCGCGACGGCAACGTGACCGAAGGATCGTCGTCGAACGTCTGGATCGTGAAGAACGGCGAGCTGTTGGCGCCGCCGCGCAGCAACAGGATTCTCGAAGGCATCCGCTACGCGCTGCTCGAGCAGTTGGCCGACGAATGCGAGGTGCGGTTCGTCGCGCGCGAGATCAGCGAGGTCGAGCTGCGCGCGGCGGACGAGATCATGCTCACGTCGGCCACGAAGGAAATCCTGCCCGTCACGTCGCTCGACGACCTGCCGGTCCACGGCGGCACGCCTGGGCCGGTATTCGCGGCGTTGTACGACGCGTACCAGCGCGCGAAGGCGCGCGAGTTTGAACAGTTTGACCTAACCCGGAGAAAGTGATGAGCGAACCGACCAAAACCATCGAGGTAACCGGCGCGATCGATGCGCGGAAGGAGTCGCTGCTGGAGTTTCCGTGCGATTTCCCGATCAAGATCATGGGCAAGGCGCACCCGGAGTTCAAGGACACGATCTTCAAGGTCGTGTCCGTGCATGACAACGAGATCGACGTCGAGAAGATCGAGGAGCGCGCATCGAGCGGCGGCAACTACACGGGCCTGACGATCACCGTGCGCGCCACGAGCCAGGCGCAGCTCGACGACATCTACCGTGCGCTGACCGGCCATCCGATGGTCAAGGTCGTGCTGTGACGATGCGCGTGCGCGTTCTCGTTCGCGCGCCCTAAGCGCTGCCCGTCCTTTCCTGCGCGCGCGCGGCGGGGAGCGCACTCGCCGCGTGCCGCGCGTCCAGTTCGTCGCAGCGCCGCCGGTATTCGGCGACTTCCTGCAGCAGCCACGCCCTGAACGCCTGCACGCGCGGCGTGGCGATCAGCGGCGGCGGACACACGAAAAAGTAGTGCCACGGGCTCGGCCCGGCGATGTCGAACAGCCGCACCAGCCGCCCGGCGAGCAGATCGTCCACCGCGAGCGAACGGCGCACCAGCGCGATGCCCTGGCCCTCGATCGCGGCCAGCAGCAGGTTCGACGAATCCTGATACAGAATTCCCCGCTTCGGCTCGGTCAGCGTATCGAGCCCGGCCGCGTTGAACCACGGCCGCCACAGCTCGTCGTCCGAGCGCAGCAGCCGGTAGTGCGCGAGATCGGCGGGCGTCTGCGGCAGCTTGCCGCCGTTCAGCGTCGGCGAGCATGCGGGAAAAAACACCTCTTCGAACAGCGGCTCGACATGCAACCCCGGATAGTTGCCGGAGCCGAAGCGGATCGCGAGATCGACGTCGTCGCGCGCGAAATCGGTCAGCGAGTTGGTCGACTGCAGCTCGACGTCGATTTCCGGATGCCGCTCGATGAACGTGCCGATGCGCGGCGTGATGAAGCGCGCGGCGAACGACGACAGCATCGACACCACCAGCCGCCGTCCGCGGTCGCTCGCGCGCACGTCGCGGGTCGCGTCGGCGATCACCATCAGCGCGGCGCGCACCTGCTGCGCATAGCGCATCCCGGCGTCGGTCAGGCACAGCCGCTTGCCGTTGCGCGTGAACAGCTGCACGCCGAGCTCGTCCTCGAGCGCGCGCACCTGGTGGCTGACCGCGCCGTGCGTGACGTACAGCTCGTCGGCGGCGCGGGAGAAATTCTCGTGACGGGCGGCGGCTTCGAACGCGCGGATCGCGTTCAGCGCGGGCAGCTGGCGGAGGTCCATTTGCTAATTTTCCTCACATCGACGTGAAAATTGGTCGTTTGGTCGGGCGCCCCTGGATGACTACGATTGTAGCCATCGAAGCATTTATTGGCGGAGACGATCATGCAAGAAATTTCCTCAAGCATCACGTTCGAAATCCCCGCGGGCGAAACCGTGCCGATGAAGGTGCAACGCAGCACGCGCCTGACGGTGCAGCGCGGGCCGTTGTGGGCGACGCGCAGCAACGACGTCGAAGACTACTTCCTGGTGGACGGCGAGACGCTGCGGCTGCGCCGCGGCGAGCGCCTGTGGCTGAGCGCGGAAAGCGCGCAGGGCGCGTACGTCGCGTTCTCGGTGTCGCGCCCGGCGGCCGAGGTCGCGCGCGGTGCGCTCGCGCGGCTGCGCGAGCGCGTGAGCGCGTTGCTCCACGACGGCTGGCGCACCGTCTGACGCGGCTTTCGTCGGACGGATGCGTGCGATCCGTCCCCTTCCGCTGCCGGCGGGACCGGTGGGTTTTCGGTAAACTACCGTCCATGTCCGTCTCGCCGGTTGCCATCGTGTCCACGCCCGTCGCTGTTTCCGCATCGCCCGCCGGCTCGCCGGCTCAGCACGACGCGCCGCTCACCGTGCGCTGGCGCGGCACCGAGGCATACCAGACCAGCTTCGACGCGATGCGCGCGTTCACCGATGCACGCACCGCCGAGACCCCCGACGAGATCTGGATCGTCGAGCATCCGCCCGTCTACACGCTCGGCCAGGCCGGCGACCCGGCCCATCTGCTGGTGGCCGACAGCGGCGTGCCGCTCGTGAAGGTCGACCGCGGCGGGCAAATCACCTATCACGGCCCCGGCCAGATCGTCGCCTACCTGCTGCTCGACTTGCGCCGGCGCAAGCTGATGGTCCGCACGCTGGTGACGCGGATCGAAGAGGCCGTGATCGAAACCCTCGCGGCGTATAATCTCGCTTCGGTCCGCAAGGCGGGCGCGCCCGGCATCTACGTGGCATCCGGCGTGCACGGGGGCGCGAAGATCGCGGCCCTCGGCCTGAAGATCCGCAACGGCTGCAGCTACCACGGGCTGAGCCTGAACGTGAAGATGGATCTGCGCCCGTTTCTCGCGATCAACCCGTGCGGCTATGCCGGACTGGAAACCGTCGACATGGCGAGCCTCGAGGTTGCCGCCGACTGGAACGACGTCGCCCGCACGCTGGTCGGGCGCCTGATCGCCAACCTCGACGGCGCATCCGCGGCCGCCGACAAGCCGCACGCACTGGAACATTCGAATGACTGACGTTACCGCTTCCCCCGCCCCGGCCGATCCGGCCGCGACCCCTGCCTACGATCCCACCGCCAAGCAGAAGGCGCAGGCGAAGACGGCGCGCATCCCGATCAAGGTCATTCCGATCGAGAAGCTGAAGAAGCCCGAGTGGATCCGCGTGAAGGCGGCCACCGGCAGCTCGCGCTTCAACGAGATCAAGACGATCCTGCGCGAGCACAACCTGCATACCGTGTGCGAGGAAGCGAGCTGCCCGAACATCGGCGAATGCTTCGGCAAGGGCACCGCGACGTTCATGATCATGGGCGACAAGTGCACGCGCCGCTGCCCGTTCTGCGACGTCGGCCACGGCCGTCCCGATCCGCTCGACGCGGATGAACCGAAGAACCTCGCCCGCACGATCGCCGCGCTCAAGCTCAAGTACGTGGTGATCACGAGCGTCGACCGCGACGACCTGCGCGACGGCGGCGCCGCCCACTTCGTCGAGTGCATCCGCGAAACGCGTGCGCAGTCGCCGGACACGCGCATCGAGATCCTGACGCCGGACTTCCGCGGCCGTCTCGATCGCGCGATCTCGATCCTGAACGCCGCACCGCCCGACGTGATGAACCACAACCTCGAAACGGTGCCGCGCCTGTACAAGGAAGCGCGCCCGGGTTCGGACTACGCGCATTCGCTGAAGCTGCTGAAGGACTTCAAGGCGCTGCATCCGGACGTCGCGACCAAGTCGGGCCTGATGGTCGGCCTCGGCGAGACCGAAGAGGAAATCCTGCAGGTGATGCGCGACCTGCGCGCGCACGACGTCGACATGCTGACGATCGGCCAGTATCTGCAGCCGTCGGAGCACCATCTGCCGGTGCGTGCATACGTGCATCCGGATACCTTCAAGATGTACGAGGAAGAAGCGTACAAGATGGGCTTCACGCACGCGGCCGTCGGCGCGATGGTGCGCTCGAGCTATCACGCCGATCTGCAGGCGCATGGGGCCGGCGTGGTCTGAGCGTCGCGTCTTCGCATCATGCGGGCGCCGCAGGTGTGCGCCGCCCGTCATGCAGTCAAACCAAGCCCGCAGCGATGCGGGCTTGTTCGTTTTGGGGTGCGTTACAGGCACCGGCTGTCCGCGCACGCCGATCGTCGCCCGTGCGGATGCGCGATCCAATCGAACGTGCAAAGCAAAGCTGAAACGCCGTCGATAGCTTCGCAGGATAAGTTCGCTCCCGCCGCGCGCAAAGCTCGTAAAGTCGGCTCTCCCGCAGCAATGCCCGTATTCGAAGGAGAGCCGCATGTCCCGTTTCAGCTTCATCCGCCGCGCCGTCGTCGCGCTGACCGCCTTTGCCGCGCTCGGCGCGGCGCACGCCGAATCGCGCGAAGTCGTGATCGCGTACCAGGACATGGTCGTGCCGTGGCGCTACGCGCAGGCGAGCGGTGAAGTCGAGAAGGCGACCGGCTACAAGGTCGCGTTCCGCAAGCTCGACAGCGGCGCCGACGTGATCCGCGCGCTTGCGTCGGGCTCGGTGCAGCTCGGCGAGGCCGGCTCGAGCCCGATTGCGGCCGGTCTGTCGCAAGGGCTCGACATTTCGTTGTTCTGGGTGCTCGACAACATCAACGACGCCGAGGCGCTGGTCGCGCGCAACGGCTCCGGCGTGACCAGCATCGCCGCGCTGAAGGGCAGGAAGATCGGCGTGCCGTTCGTGTCGACGTCGCACTTTCATACGCTGGTCGCGCTGCAGGCCGCCGGCGTGAACCCGAACGACGTGAAGATCGTCAACCTGCGTCCGCCGGAAGTCGCGGCCGCGTGGGCGCGCGGCGACATCGACGCGACCTACATCTGGGATCCGGTGCTCGCGAAGGTCAAGCAGTCGGGCACCGTGCTGACGACCTCGGGCCAGGTCGCGAAGCAAAGCGGCAAGGCGACCTTCGACGGCTTCGTCGTGAGCCGCAAGTTCGCGCGCGAGAACCCCGAGTTCGTCGCGCGTTTCGTGAAGGTGCTCGCCGCAGCCGATGCCGATTACCGCGCCCATGCGGCCGCGTGGAAGGTCGGCTCGCCGCAGGTCGCGGCGGTCGCGAAGGTGTCCGGCGCGAACGCGCAGGACGTGCCGGCCAGCCTCGCGCTGTACGCGTTCCCGACGCCTGCCGAGCAGGCGTCGCCGACGTGGCTCGGCGGCGGCGCGCAGTCGGGCGCCGCGAAGTCGCTCGCGGCCACCGCCGCATTCCTCAAGACGCAGGGCACGATCCAGACGGTGCTGGCCGATTATTCGGTCGGCGTCGATCCGCAGTTCGTGCAGAAGGCGGCGCGCTGAGCGCCGCCGCGCCGGCGCACCCTCGCGGAGGCTTCGATCATGAGCACGCTGGAAGTTCGGCAACTGTCGGTCGCCTATCCGGGCGAACGCGGTCGGCCGACCACGCACGCGCTTGCGCGCGTCGACCTGCAGATCGACAGCGGTGAATTCGTCGTCGCGCTCGGCGCGTCCGGATGCGGAAAGACGACGCTGCTGAACTGCATGGCCGGTTTCGTCGCGCCGACGACGGGCGAGGTGCGCGTCGACGGCGTGCCGGTCACCGGCCCCGGCGCCGATCGTGGCGTCGTGTTCCAGAAATATGCGCTGCTGCCGTGGCTCGACGTGCTCGGGAACGTCGCGCTCGGGCTGCGCTTCGCGCGCATGCCGAAGGCCGAGCGCGAAGCGCGCTCGCGCGAGATGCTCGCGCTCGTCGGCCTCGAGCGCCATGCGCATGCGCGCGTCTACGAGCTGTCGGGCGGCATGCAGCAGCGCGTCGGCATCGCGCGGGCGCTCGCGAGCGAGCCGCGCGTGCTGCTGATGGACGAGCCGATGGGCGCGCTCGACGCGATGACGCGCGGCACGATGCAGGCGCTCGTGCTCGACGTGTGGGCGCGCACCGGCAAGACGGTGTTCTTCATCACGCACGACGTCGAGGAGGCGCTGTTCCTCGCGACGCGCCTGGTCGTGATGACGCCCGGCCCCGGCCGCATCGCGCAGACCTTCGAGCTGCCGTTCGCGCGACGTTACGTCGCGTCGCGCGATGCGCGCGCGGTGAAGTCGTCGCAGGAATTCATCGCATGGCGCGAGCGGCTGATCGCGTATCTGCACCGCGACGACGCCGTCGCGCCGGCCGCGTGATGCAGGAGCTCGCGCGGCACGGCGCGTCAGCCGGGCGCGTGCGCATCGCCACTTTGGACAGGCAGGACGACATGAGTATGCAGGATTCGTGGGCGGCCGATCGAGCGGCCGCCGACTTCGACGGGAACCGGCCGGCGCCGCAGCGGCGCGTGCGCGCGTCGCATCGCTACCGGCTGCCGGGGCAAGGCAACACGTCGGCGCTGAGCGCTGCGACGCTCGCTGCGCTGGCCGCACTGTGGTGGATCGCGACGCATCGGCAATGGCTGCCGCCGCTGTTCCTGCCGGCGCCGGAGGCGGTGTGGCGCGCGTTCGTCGACGCGGCGCACGGCCGCATCCAGGGCGGGCTGCCGTTGTCCGAGCATCTGATGTGGAGCGCCGCGCGCGTGTTCGGCGCGTTCGCGTTCGCGACGGCGATCGGCGTGCCGGCCGGCATCCTGATGGGCGTGAGCCGGATCGCGCGCGGTGTGCTCGATCCGCTGCTGGAGTTCTACCGGCCGCTGCCGCCGCTGGCTTATCTGCCGCTCGTCGTGATCTGGTTCGGCATCGACGAGACGGCGAAGCTCGTCGTGATCTTCCTCGCCTGCTTCGCGCCGATCGCGATGGCCGCCCGTGCGGGCGTGCGCGCCGCGACGGTCGAGCAGATCAACGCCGCGTATTCGCTCGGCGGCAACTTTGCGCAGATCGTGCGCCACGTCGTGCTGCCCGCCGCGCTGCCGGAGATCCTCACCGGGCTGCGGATCGCGATCGGCTTCGGCTGGACGACACTCGTCGCCGCCGAGATGGTCGCCGCGACGGCCGGGCTCGGGCAGATGGTGCTCAATGCGTCGAGCTTTCTGCGCACCGATATCGTCGTGATGGGCATCCTGATCATCGGCGCGATCGCGTGGCTGTTCGATCTCGCGATGCGGTGGGTGGAGCGGCGTGCGGTGCCGTGGAAGGGGCGCGGGTGAGGCGTCGCACGGCCGTGCCGGAGCCGCCTTCGCGAGCATGATGAGCGGGCGGGGCGGGTTGCCCGCCGCCGCCTGCTGTCATACGATGCCGACATGATGAAATCCCTCACGCCAGCCGAACTCGACGAACTCGGCACATTCCTGATCTCCGATGTCGCGTCGGAAGAAACGCTGACGCTCGCCGGGCTCGACGGCTACTTGACCGCGATCGCGGCCGGGCCTGTCACGCTGCTGCCGAGCCAATGGCTGGGCGGCATATGGGGGCCGACGGACGACGACGCACCGAATTTCGAGACGATGGAGCAGGCGCAGCGCGTGCTGGGTCTGCTGATGCGACATTACAACGGCATTATCGGCAGCCTGGAGCGCAATCCCGACGCGTTTCGGCCGGTGTTCGACACGGTCGTCTATGCCGACGACGCGCGTGAATATCGCGATGCCGAGGCCTGGGCATTCGGCTTCATGCAGGCGATCGCTCTGTCCCAGGAATACTGGCAGCCGCTCTTCGACGATCCGCAAGGCCAGGCATGGATGCGGCCGCTTCGCCTGCTCGGCGGGGACGAAGCGGCCGCCGACGAAGTTGCGCCCGACGACGCGCAGCTGATGCTCGATCCGTCCGGGCGGGAAACCCTGGCCGACCGGATTCCCGCAGCCGTCGCCGACATCTATCGTTACTGGTTGCCGTATCGCCGCGCCGTGCAGGAGCGGCGCGTTGCCGCGACAGCGCAGCGTTCGGAACCGAAAATCGGGCGCAACGATCCCTGTCCGTGCGGCAGCGGCAAGAAGTTCAAGAAATGCTGCGGCGCGGCCACCACGCTGCACTGAGGGCGCGCCTTACTTCACGCATCCACGCAGCCGACGGCAGGCGCTGACCGGCGTCAGCCGTCATTCCCCCAGCGCGACGCCTTCGCGCCGTGGGTCGGCGCCGCCGAACCACACCGTCTGCCCCTGCACGTTCAGCCGCTGGATGCCCTGCAGCCCCGAGTTCATCTCGACGACGCGCACGTCGTGGCCGCGCCCTTTCAGCCCGTCGACGAGCGCCTCCGACACGCGGCCGCGCTCCAGCTGCGTCGGCCCGTTCATCGACCCGAAGTTCGGCAGCGCGATCGCCTGCTGCATCGTCATCCCCCAGTCCATCACGCCGATCAGCGTCTTCGCGACGTGATTGATGATCGCGGGGCCGCCCGCCGAACCGACGATCATCGTCACCTGCCTGGTCTTCCGGTCGAACACGAGCTCCGGCGACATCGCCGAGCGCGGCCGCTTGCCCGGCTGCACGCGGTTCGCGACCGGGCGCCCGTGCTCGCTCGGCACGAACGAGAAGTCGGTCAGCTGGTTGTTCAGCATGAAGCCGCGCACCATCAGCCGCGAACCGAACGCATCTTCGACGCTGGTCGTCATCGACAGCGCGTGGCCGTAGCGGTCGATGATCGCGATGTCGGACGTGGACGGCAGTTCGGCGCTTCGATCGTCGGCGAGCGCGAGCGTCGCGCCCTGCGGCGTGCCGGGCTGCGCGACGCCCATGCTGGTCTCGCCGACCAGCCGCGCGCGCTGCGCGAGATACGCCTTGTCGGTGAGGCTCGCCCAGCTGCCGCCCGGCAGCGGCGCGAAATCGGGATCGGCGACGTAGCGCGCGCGATCCGCGTACGCGAGGCGTCCGGCTTCACTGAACAGATGCGCGGCGAACGGCGTCGGCTCGTAGCCGACGTCGTTGCGCACCGGCTTCTGCGCGCCGATCTGCTGCCAGTCGGGCATTGCTTCCAGGATGCCCAGCATCTGCGCGATCGCGAGGCCGCCCGACGACGGTGGCGGCATCCCGCACACCACCGAGCGCCGGTAGTCGGTACACAGCGGCGCACGCACCTTCGCCTTGTAGCGCGCGAGATCCTGCAGCGTCAGCAGGCCGGGGTTGGTCGGATGCCGGCGCACCTTCGCGACGATGTCGCGCGCGATCGGCCCGGTGTAGAACGCGTTCGCGCCGCGCTCGGCGATCTGGCGCAGCACGGCCGCGAGCGCCGGGTTCTTCAGCACGGTGCCGGCCGCCTTCGGCGTGCCGTCCGGGTTGTAGAAGTACGCGCGTGCGACCGGGTCGTTCATCAGGTACTTGTCATTCGCGATCAGCATCGCGAGGCGCGGGCTGATCGTGAAGCCGCGCTCCGCGAGCCGGATCGCGGGCTGGAACAGCCGCCGCCACGGCAGCTTGCCGTGCGCGCGGTGCGCGGCGTCGAGCATCCGCAGCACGCCCGGCGTGCCGACCGAGCGCCCGCCGACGACACCGTCGTAGAAGCTCAGCGGCTGGCCCGTCGGGCCGTAGAACAGCCGCTCGGTCGCGGCGGCCGGCGCGGTCTCGCGGCCGTCGTACGCCTGCGTCGCGTTGCCGTCGAAGTACAGCATGAACGCGCCGCCGCCGAGCTCGGACGACTGCGGCTCGACGAGCCCGAGCACCATCTGCGTCGCGATCGCCGCGTCGATCGCGGTGCCGCCGGCCTTCAGCATCTCGTAGCCGGCTTGCGCCGCGAGCGGGTTCGCGGCCGCGATCATGAAGTGCTGCGCGGTCCAGCCCGGCTTGTCGGTCCAGCCGGACGACGGCTCGGGTGCCTGGACGCCCGGCAGCGGCACCGCGCCGCCCGACGCCGCGGCGACCGGGACGACCGCGCCCGACGATGCGGACGGCGACGTGCAGCCGGCGCTGAACGCGACCAGCGCGACGAAGGCGAGGCCCGCGAGCGCGGCAACGGGCGTCCGGGGACGCGAAGGCGGACGAATCGGGTCGGACATTGAACCCTCGGCAACGTTGAATTCGAAGGACGTGTGGGTGTGGGGGCATGCACGCGGGGCACGGCGCACGGCGCACGGCGCACGGCACACGGCACACGGCACACGGCACACGGCACACGGCACACGGCACGCGCGCTGCAATGCGCCGCACGGCGCACACAGCACACACGCGAAACGCATCCAGCATGCCAAGCGCATGCGACATCCGACACGCGCGCGCCCATCCCACACCGAACGGCGCGCTATTTTCGCCGCGCGCCCGGCCGCTTGTCATCAGACAGGAAACCCTGACGAATCGCGCCGGGCCCGCGCCGGCCGGCCTTGCCGGCCTGTTCGAGGATGAACTCTATGAAGGTCGCGGTCGCGCGCGTGTGGTGGCGGTTCGGCATGTACAGCATGTACATGTGCGTGCCGAAGATGCTCAAGCGGTACGCGTCGAGCGACGTGACCACCGCGCCGCGCCGCAGGTCGTCCTGCACCACGTAGTCGGGCACGATGCCGACGCCGATCCCCGCGAGGATCGCCTGGCGCAGGAACAGGAAGTTCTCGGAGATCAGCGTGGGTTCGAGCAGCACCTCGTGGCGCTCGTCGCCGAGATACGCGGCGATCCGCAGTTGCCGCCCGAGCACCGTCGCGGTGACGACCGGCGCGGCGCTCAGCGCGTCGAGGCTCGCCGGCATCCCGTGCGCAGCGGCGAACGCGGGCGATGCGCAGGCGACGTAGCGCACGGCGCCCATGTCGCGCGCGACGAGGTTCTGCGGCGGCTCGGACATCACGCGGATCGCGATGTCGACTTCGTCGCGCATCAGATCCTCGACGCGATTCTCGAACACCACGTCCAGCACGATGCCGGGATGCAGCCGCTTGAACGCGAGCAGCCAGTCGGACATCACCATCTGCCCATAGCCGCTCGGCACCGACAGCCGCACGCGGCCCTGCAGGTCCTGGCCGAGCGTCGTCACCGATTCCTGCGCGGCCAGCAACTCGTTGCGGATGCGCCGGCCGTGCTCGTACAGCTTCAAGCCGATCTCGGTCGGCTCGATGCGGCGCGTCGTGCGGCGCACGAGCTGCTGGCCGATCGAGCGTTCGAGCTGGTTCAGCCGGTAGCTGACGTTCGCGCGGCTCATCTTGAGCCGCTGCGCGGCCTTGCTCAGATTGCCCGCATCGAGGATCTCGACGAGCAGCGTCAGCGCATTCAGGTCCATCCGCGAGGTCTCCCGGTCCGTCCCGTGCGACGGTTCGAACGCATTCAATGTCAAGTCGGACTTGACAGCTTGTAAAGGCATGCGGGAATTGTCAATGAATCTCGATCAATCGAGAATCCAGTGATGCCCGGCCGTCGCAGCGGATCGCTTGCGCTGCGCGGCATGAACGGCATGCACGCGATGCCCGTCGCGCGAACCTGCGCCGCCGTCCGGCCCGGGGAAACGTTCCGGCACACCGCGCGCACCGAACCCGAGACACGATGAATTCAACCGCTTCCCCCGCACCGGCCCGCGCCGGGAGCGTCACGCACGAGCGCCGCGACGCGCTGCTCGTCGTCACGATCGACCATCCGCCCGTCAACGCGCTGTCCGCCGACGTGCGGCGCGGCCTGGCCGATGCGCTCGACGCCGCGCAGGCCGATCACGCAGTCCGCGCGGTGCTGATCGTCGGCGCCGGCCGCAACTTCATCGCGGGCGCCGACATCCGCGAATTCGGCAAGCCGCCCGTGCCGCCGTCGCTGCCCGACGTGTGCGAGCGGATCGAGTCGAGCGCGAAGCCGGTGGTGGTCGCGCTGCACGGCGCGACGCTCGGCGGCGGCCTCGAGGTCGCGCTCGCCGCGCATTACCGGCTCGCATTGCCCGGCGCGAAGCTCGGGCTGCCCGAAGTCACGCTCGGCCTGCTGCCCGGCGCGGGCGGCACGCAGCGCACGCCGCGCCTGATCGGCGCGAAGGCCGCGCTCGACCTGATGCTGACCGGGCGCCACGCAAGCGCGGAAGAAGCGCGCGCGCTCGGCCTCGTCGATCGCGTCGCGCGCAGCGACGACACGCTCGCCGAAGGTCTCGCGTATGCGCAGGAGCTCGTGTCGCTCGGCGCGCCCGTGCGGCGCACGCGCGATGCGCAGGGGCTCGCCGAGCGCACGGCCGCGCAGGCGGCGCTCGCTGCGGCGCGCGCCGAGCTGCCGAAGAAGTCCCGCGGGCTGTTCTCGCCGGCGAAGATCGTCGACGCGGTCGAGGCCGCGCTCACGCTGTCGTTCGACGCGGGAATGAAGCTCGAGCGCAGCCTGTTCCTGCAATGCCTCGACAGCCCGCAGCGCGCGGGCCTCGTGCATGCGTTCTTCGCGGAACGCGAGGCCGCGAAGGCGCCCGAGGCGCGCCGCGCGAGCGCGCGTGCCGTCGAGCGGGTCGGCGTGGTCGGCGGCGGCACGATGGGCGCCGGGATCGCGGTCGCGGCGCTCGACGCGGGCCTGCCGGTGACGATGATCGAACGCGACGACGCGTCGCTCGCACGCGGGCGCGCGCACGTCGAAAAGGTGTACGACGCGCTCGTCGCGAAGGGCCGCATGACGCCGGACGCACGCGCGGCGCGCGTCGCGCGCTTCGACGGCAGCACGCGTTACGACGCGCTCGCGCAGGCCGACGTCGTGATCGAGGCCGTGTTCGAGGACATGGCCGTGAAGCAGGCGGTGTTCGCCGAGCTTGCGCGCGTGTGCAAGCCCGGCGCGGTGCTCGCGACCAACACGTCGTATCTCGACATCGACGCGCTCGCCGCCGGCATCGACCGGCCGGCCGACGTGATCGGCCTGCATTTCTTCTCGCCGGCCAACGTGATGAAGCTGCTCGAGATCGTCGTGCCGAAGCGCGTCAGCGCGGAGGTGGTCGCGACCGCGTTCGCGCTGGCGAAGCAACTGAAGAAGACGCCGGTGCGCGCCGGCGTGTGCGACGGCTTCATCGGCAACCGGATCCTCGCCGTCTACCGCACCGCGGCCGACTACCTGATGGAGGACGGCGCGTCGCCGTACCAGATCGATCGCGCGGTGCGCGATTTCGGCTTCCCGATGGGGCCGTTCCAGGTCGTCGATCTCGCGGGCGGCGACATCGGCTGGGCCACGCGCAAGCGCCGCGCGGCGACGCGCGATCCGCGCGCGCGCTACGTGGAGATCTCCGACCGGCTGTGCGAGCGCGGCTGGTTCGGCCAGAAGAGCGGCCGTGGCTATTACCTGTATCCCGACGGCGCACGCGTCGGCACGCCGGACCCGGAGGTCGACGCGATCGTCGCCGCCGAGCGCGCGAAGAAGGGCATCGTGCCGCGCAGCTTCAGCGACGACGAGATCCTGCGCCGCTACCTCGCCGCGATGATCAACGAAGGCGCGAACGTCGTGCACGAGCGGATCGCGCTGCGCCCGCTCGACGTCGATGCGGTGTTCCTGTACGGCTACGGCTTTCCGCGCCATCGCGGCGGCCCGATGCACTACGCGGACACGGTTGGCCTCGCGAACGTGCTCGCCGACATCCGCGCGTTCGCGAACGAGGATCCGCTGTTCTGGAGGCCGTCGCCGCTGCTCGTCGAGCTGGTCGAGCGCGGCGCGGATTTCGCGAGCCTGAACCGCATCGACTGAACGCCCACCGCATCTGCCACGGACCGAACATGGACCTCAATTTCACGCCCGAAGAGGAAGCCTTCCGCACGGACGTGCAGCGCTTCCTGCAAGCCGAGCTGCCGGCGCGCCTCGCGCGCAAGGTGAAGGGCGGCCTGCACCTGACACGCGACGACATGCGCGAATGGCACGCGATACTGAACGCACGCGGCTGGCTGGCGAGCCACTGGCCGCGCGAATACGGCGGCCCCGGCTGGAGCGTCGCGCAGAAGTTCCTGTTCGACAACGAATGCGCGCTCGCCGGCGCGCCGCGCATCGTGCCGTTCGGCGTGAACATGCTCGGCCCGGTGCTCATCAAGTACGGCAGCGAGGCGCAGAAGCGCCACTGGCTGCCGCGCATTCTCGACGGCACCGACTGGTGGTGCCAGGGCTACTCGGAGCCGGGCGCCGGTTCCGACCTCGCGTCGGTGAAGACGAGCGCGGTGCGCGACGGCGCGCACTACGTCGTGAACGGCCAGAAGACCTGGACCACGCTCGGCCACTACGCGAACATGATCTTCTGCCTCGTGCGCACCGCGACTGACGTGCGCAAGCAGGAAGGCATCAGCTTCCTGCTGATCGACATGAACGCGCCGGGCGTCGACGTGCGTCCGATCATCACGCTCGACGGCGAGCACGAGGTGAACGAGGTGTTCTTCACCGACGTGCGCGTGCCCGTGGAAAACCGCGTCGGTGAGGAGAACCGCGGCTGGACCTACGCGAAATACCTGCTCACCTACGAACGCACCAACATCGCCGGCGTCGGCTTCTCGACGGCCGCGCTCGAGCGGCTGCGCAGCGTCGCCGCGAAGCTGACGAAGAATGGCCGGCCGCTCGCCGACGATCCGCTCTTCGCGGCGCGCGTCGCGCGCGTCGAGATCGAGCTCGAGAACATGCGCACGACCAACCTGCGCGTGCTCGCGGCGGTCGCGGGCGGCGGCGTGCCGGGCGCGGAAAGCTCGATGCTGAAGATCCGCGGCACGCAGATCCGCCAGGAGATCACCGCGCTGATGCGCCGCGCGATGGGGCCGTACGCGCAGCCGTTCGTCGAGGAGGCGCTCGACGCCGAGCACGACGGCGCGGCCGTCGGTCCCGACGAAGCGGCGAGCGCCGCGCAGCAGTACTTCAACAATCGCAAGCTGTCGATCTTCGGCGGCTCGAACGAGATCCAGAAGAACATCATCGCGAAGATGATGCTCGGGCTGTAACGAGGAACGCGACGATGGATTTTCAGCACACGGAAGACCGGCGGATGCTGGCGGACACGTTGAACCGCTTCATCGCCGAACAGTATGCGTTCCCGGTGCGCGACCGCATCGCGCAGTCGCCGCAAGGGTGCGACCGCGCGATGTGGCGGCGCTTCGCCGAACTGGGCGCGGTCGGCGCGCTGTTTCCGGAGGCGGACGGCGGCTTCGGCGGCGCGGGTTTCGATATCGCGGTGGTGTTCGAATGCCTCGGCCGCGGGCTCGTCGTCGAGCCGTTCCTCGGCGCGCTGCTCGCGGGCCGCGCGCTGCTGCTGGGCGGCGGTGACGGCGGCGCGCAGCGCGAACGGCTCGCGCAGTTGATCGACGGCTGCGCGTGCGCCGCGTTCGCGCACGACGAACCGGGCTCGCACTACGAACTGACGACCGTGCGCACGCGCGCCGAGCGCAGCGGCGACGGCTGGGTGCTGACCGGTGCGAAGGGCGTCGTCGACCAGGCCGCGCAGGCGTCGTTCTTCGTCGTCAGCGCGCGCACGGCCGGCCGCGACGACGACGAGCACGGCATCGGCCTGTTCGTCGTGCCGGCCGATGCGCCTGGCGTGTCGTGGCGCGACTACCGGAAGATCGACGGCGGCCGCGCGGCCGAGGTGCGCTTCGAACGCGTCGCGCTGCCCGGCGAGGCGGCGCTGGTCGACACGCACGACGCGGCCGCCGGCGACGACGGGCAGGGCGCCGCGCTGCTCGAACGCGTGCTCGGCTACGGGCTGCTCGCGCTGTCGGCCGAGGCGCTCGGCGCGATGGACGTCGCGAAGGAGGCGACGCTCGACTATCTGCGCACGCGCCGGCAGTTCGGGATGCCGATCGGCAGCTTCCAGGCGCTGCAGCACCGGATGGCCGACCTGCTGCTCGAAGTCGAGCAGGCGCGCTCGGCGGTGATCAACGCGGCCGCGCAGCTCGACGCGCCGCGCACGGTGCGCGAACGCGCGCTCGCGGCGGCCAAGTACAGCATCGGCCGGATCGGCACGCTGGTCGCGGAGGAGAGCATCCAGCTGCACGGCGGGATCGGGATGACGTGGGAGCTGCCGCTGTCGCATTACGCGAAGCGGCTGGTGATGATCGATCACCAGCTCGGCGACGAGGACCATCATCTGGCGCGCTACATCGCGCTGTCGAAACGATGACGGCACGGCGCGTGGATCGAGACGACGGGCAGCCAGACGAAGCGCGCGCGCTGCCGCTCGCGGGCGTGAAGGTGTTCGATTTCCCGCCCGTGCTCGCGGGCCTCGCCGCCCGGCACTGAATCGTCCGACGAAACCGGAATCCGTCCGGATCGCCGGACGGATGTTTTCCGGAAATCCGGAATGCCGGATTTCCTTGCCTTCCGTATTATGAGAAATGCAATAAAAACAATGGCTTGACGGCTTGCGGAAGGCTGGCATCGACCTTGCGATATGGAATGCACGGCCGTCCACCGGCCCGACTATTACATCAAGGAGACAATCGATGACCACTGCCTTCCACCCCCTTCGGATGTTCTGAGGCATCGCTTGTTGCGGCACGGCAGCCGCGCGGGCGAATGGCCTTATCCCCTGAGACATTCGCCTGCGCGCGTGACGCCGTTTCCACCGGCTCATCTACACCAGCAGGAACCATCGTGAAGAAGAAACCCTTCTACAAAGTGCTTTATGTGCAGGTGATCTTCGCCATCATCGTCGGCGTGATCCTCGGCCACTTCTATCCGGCGCTCGCCACCGACATGAAACCGCTCGGCGACGGCTTCATCAAGCTGATCAAGATGGTGATCGGCCCGATCATCTTCTGTACGGTCGTCACCGGCATCGCCGGCATGGAGGACATGAAGAAGGTGGGCCGCGTCGGCGGCAAGGCGCTTCTGTACTTCGAAATCGTGTCGACCTTCGCGCTGCTGCTGGGCCTCGCGGCCACGCACCTGCTGCGTCCGGGCGTCGGCTTCAACATCGACCCGGCGACGCTCGACGGCAAGGCCGTCGCGTCATACGCGGCGAAGGCGCACGGCCAGTCGACGGTCGACTTCCTGATGCACATCATCCCGAACACGATGGTCGACGCGTTCGCGCAGGGCGAAATCCTGCAGATCCTGCTGATCGCGCTGCTGTTCGGCAGCGTGCTCGCGCACCTCGGCGAGCGCGGCAAGGTCGTCACCGACTTCATCGACGGGCTCACGCGCGTGCTGTTCGGCATTGTGCACATCGTCACGAAGCTGGCGCCGATCGGCGCGTTCGGCGCGATGGCGTTCACGATCGGCAAGTACGGCGTCGGCTCGCTGGTGCCGCTGCTCAAGCTGATCGGCACGTTCTACCTGACGTCGATCGTCTTCGTGCTGGTCGTGCTCGGCACGATCGCGCGCTTCACGGGCTTCTCGATCGTCCGCTTCGTGTCGTACATCAAGGAGGAACTGCTGATCGTGCTCGGCACCAGCTCGTCGGAAGCCGCGCTGCCGCAGCTGATGGAAAAGCTCGAGAAGGCCGGCTGCTCGCGTTCGGTCGTCGGCCTGGTCGTGCCGACCGGCTATTCGTTCAACCTCGACGGCACCAACATCTACATGACGATGGCCGTGCTGTTCATCGCGCAGGCCACCAACATCGAACTCACGTGGATGCAGCAGCTCACGCTGCTGGCGGTCGCGATGCTGACGTCGAAGGGCGCGAGCGGCGTTACCGGCGCGGGCTTCATCACGCTCGCCGCGACGCTCGCCGTCGTGCCGACCATCCCGCTGTCGGGCATGGTGCTGATCCTCGGCATTGACCGCTTCATGAGCGAATGCCGTGCGCTGACCAACATCGTCGGCAACGGTGTCGCGACGGTCGTCGTGTCCGCGTGGGAGAAGGAGCTCGACCGCAACAAGCTGCGCGATGCGCTGAAGGGCAACCGCGACGTCACGCCGACCGAGACGGCCGGCGTCTGACGGCGTGAGCGAGCAGGCGGTGCCGCCCGCGGGCGGCGCGCCGCGCGGCGGTGCGGGCGGCGGGCGGGACGCCTATGACACAATAGGCGATCCGCATCGCCAGGAAGTCTCGTCCGTGAAGCGCCGCCTGTACATCCTCGTCGTGCTCGCCGCCGCACTCGCGGCGGCTTGCGCGCTGACGTGGAGCATCACGTGGCAGCGCGGCGTCGCCGAGCTGCAGCGCAACGCCGCGGTGCGGGTCAACCGCACGACCAGCGCGCTGAAGAGCACGCTCGATCGCTACGAGTCGCTGCCTTATCTACTCGGCAGCCATCCGTACGTGCAGGACCTGCTGGCCGAGCCGCAGCGCGCCGACCTCACCGCGCGCGCCAACCGCTATCTCGAAGATCTCAACGAACACGCGCACGCGACCGTCACCTACGTGGTCGGCGCGGACGGCCTGTGCGTCGCAGCCAGCAACTGGCGCGCGCCCGACAGCTTCGTCGGCATCGAATATCGCTTCCGGCCGTATTTCATCGACGCGATGAACGGCCGGGTCGGCCGCTTCTTCGGCATCGGCACGATTTCGCGCGATCCCGGCTACTACATCTCGCAACCGGTGTGGCGCGACGGCAGGATCGCCGGCGTCGTCGTCGTGAAGCTCAACCTCGAATGGTTCCAGGGCGCCGACGCCTCCGAGCCGCTGGTCGTCGCCGACGATCACGGCGTCGTGTTCCTGTCGTCCGTGCCCGCGTGGAAATATCACACGCTGCATCCGTTGACCGAGCCGGTCGCCGCGTCGATCTACGAGACGCGCCAGTACGCGCAGCAGCCCGTCACGCCGCTGCCGCTGCGCGTCGAGCAAGTGCTGGGCGCCGACGCGGAGATCGTTCGCGTGGGCGCCGGCCGGCGCGCGCCGCGCTTTCTCGCGAGCAAGCGCCGGATCGGTGAGCCCGACTGGCTGCTCGTCACGCTCGCGCCGCTCGCCCCCGTCGACGCCGACGCCCGCAATGCAACGATCGTCACCGGCTTCGGCTTCGTGTCGATCGCGCTGCTGGCGTTCTACTGGCGCATGCGTCGCGCCCGTGTGCGCGAGATGATCCGCGGCCGCGCGCTGCTGCAGCAGGCGTATGCGGAGCTGAACCGGCGCGTCGAGGAGCGCACGGCCGATCTGTCGCAGGCCAACGCGCAACTGCAGAAGGAAGTCGGCGACCGGATTCGCGCGGAGCAGGAGTTGCGCGCCGCGCACGACGAGCTGATCCAGGCGAGCAAGCTGGCCGCGCTCGGCCAGATGGCGGCCGGCATCACCCATGAACTGAACCAGCCGCTCGCGGCGCTGCGCAGCTTCTCGGACAACACGCGCGTGCTGCTCGACCGCGGCGAGCAGGGCGCCGCGCGCGAGAACCTCGAGGCGATCGCCGCGCTGACCGAGCGGATGGGCAAGATCACCAACCAGCTGAAGCTGTTCGTCGGCCGCGCGAAGCCGCGCAACGAGCGGGCGCTCGTCGTGCGCGCGCTGCGCAGCGTGCTCGCGCTGCTCGGCGAACGGATGCGCGGCGTCGCGCTCACGCTGACGCTGCGCGATGCGACCGTGGCGCCGGCGCAGGACGCGCCGCTCGATCTCGCGGGCGACTATCCGGAGCTGGTCGCGCGCTGCGAGGATCTGCGCCTCGAACAGGTGCTGATCAATCTGCTCGGCAACGCGCTCGACGCGGTCGGCGGGGCCGCTGCGGCGGCGGTCGTTGTCGCGCCGGCGATCGACGTGACGATCGTCGTGTCGGCCGCGACGCTGTCGATCGAGGTGCGCGACAACGGCCCCGGCATTGCGCCGGACCTGCTGCCGCGCCTGTTCGAACCGTTCTTCACGACCAAGGAGATGGGGCGCGGGCTCGGGCTCGGCCTCGCGATCTCGTCGTCGATCGCGAGCGACGCGGGCGGCGCGCTGACCGCGCGCAACGCGCCGGACGGCGGCGCGCTGTTCGTCTTGACGCTGCGGCGCGCGCGCACGCATCATCCGGACGCGGCGTCCGAGCCGATCGGCTCGCGCTAGGCCGCACCACCGGCATCAACGAGAGCCGCGCACGGGTCGCGCGGCGTGTCAGGAGCGAGTGACCAAGATGGCCAACCGGCTGCAAGTGATCTATATCGAAGACGATGCGCTCGTGCGCCGGGCGAGCGTGCAGAGCCTGCAGCTCGCCGGGTTCGACGTCGCCGGGTTCGAGTCGGCCGAGGCGGCCGACAAGGCGCTCGTCGCGGAGAACGCCGGCGTGATCGTCAGCGATATCCGGCTGCCCGGCGCGAGCGGGCTCGACCTGCTCGCGCAGTGCCGCGAGCGCGTCCCGGACGTGCCGGTGATCCTCGTCACCGGCCACGGCGACATCTCGATGGCCGTGCAGGCGATGCGCGACGGCGCCTACGATTTCATCGAAAAGCCCTTCGCGGCCGAGCGGCTGATCGAGACGGTGCGGCGCGCGCTCGAGCGGCGCGAGCTGGTGCTCGAGAACCATGCGCTGCGGCGCGAGCTGGCCGGCCAGAACATCGTCGCGCCGCGCATCATCGGCCGCAGCCCGGCGATCGAACAGGTGCGCAAGCTGATCGCGAACGTCGCGCCGACCGATGCGTCGGTGCTGATCAACGGCGACACGGGCGCCGGCAAGGAGCTGATCGCGCGCAGCCTGCACGAGCTGTCGCCGCGCCGCGACAAGCCGTTCATCGCGGTGAACTGCGGCGCGCTGCCCGAGCCGATGTTCGAGTCGGAGATGTTCGGCTACGAGTCGGGGGCGTTCACCGGCGCCGCGAAGCGCCGCGTCGGCAAGCTCGAATACGCGTCCGGCGGCACGCTGTTTCTCGACGAGATCGAGAGCATGCCGCTCGCGCTGCAGGTGAAGCTGCTGCGCGTGCTGCAGGACGGCGTGCTCGAGCGGCTCGGCTCGAACCAGCCGATCCGCGTGAACTGCCGCGTCGTCGCGGCCGCGAAGGGCGACATGAGCGAACTCGTCGCGGCCGGCACGTTCCGGCGCGACCTGCTGTACCGGCTCAACGTCGTGACGATCGCGCTGCCGCCGCTCGCCGAGCGCCGCGAGGACATCGTGCCGCTGTTCGAGCACTTCATGCTCGACGCGGCCGTGCGCTACGGGCGGCCGGCGCCCGTGCTGACCGACCGCCAGCGCGCGAGCCTGATGCAGCGCGACTGGCCCGGCAACGTGCGCGAGCTGCGCAACGCGGCCGACCGCTTCGTGCTCGGCGTCGCCGACATGCCCGAGCAATCGGGCGCGAGCGACGACGACGCGGAGCACGACCAGACGCTGAAGGAGCGCGTCGAGCAGTTCGAGCGCGCGGTGATCGCGCAGGCGCTGAACCAGACGGGCGGGGCGGTCGCGGCGACGGCCGACCGGCTGCATGTCGGCAAGGCGACGCTGTACGAGAAGATGAAGCGCTACGGGCTGTCGGCGAAGGGCGACACCGACCGCTGAAAATGAAAGCGGACCGCGGAACCGGGCTGGCCGGTCGGGCGGTCCGCTCTGGCGAGCTGCGCGCCGTGGGCGGCGCGGTCGTTCGGTTCGGGTGGGGCGGCGCTCAGGCCGCGTTGCCGTCGAGCGCCTTCTTGAGCAGTGCGTCGAGCTCCGCGAATTGCGGCGCGCCGACGTAGCGCTTCAGGATCTTGCCGTCCTTGTCGACGACGAAGGTCGTCGGCGTCAGCTGCACGTTGCCGAACTGCTTGGCGACGCTGCCGTCGTCCAGCGCGACCTTGAACGGCAGCTGGCGCGTCTGTGCATAGTTCGCGACGTACATCGGCGGGTCGTAGTTCATCGCGACCGCGACGAATTCGAGCCCCTGGCCCTTGAAACGGTTATAGGTATCGACCATCTGCGGCATTTCCTGCATGCAGGTGGCGCAGCTCGTCGCCCAGAAATTGACGAGGTAGACCTTGCCCTTCAGGTCGCCGCCGGTCGACACCTTTTGGCCCGACAGCAGCGTGAAGGTGGCGTCCGGCACGGTGGACTTGCCGTTGAACGCGAAGAAGCCGGCAACGGCGATGGCCGCGACGACGACGGCCGCGGCGATATAGCGGGCGCGGCCGGTGCGGCGTTGGGCGGAAGGCGTGGTGTTCATCTGGGTGCTCTCGGAGTCGGTCGATGATGCGGATCGATGCGAAGGACGGCGAAATTCGGCGATCATTCTAGCGCGAATGCGGCTGGCGCACCGGCCGCCGCTACGCGTGTCGGCCGCCGGCTTCGGCGGATAATACGCGTTTCGCCTGTCCCCATCACTGCCATGCCGAAGCACGCCGCCGATTCGTCGAGCCCCTTTTTTCGCCCGCTGCGACACTGCGCGGCGCTTGCATGCGTGAGCGTCGTGCTGGCCGCGTGCTCGCCGTCGTATGACTGGCGCACGCTGCACAACGACGCGGGTTATACGATCGACCTGCCGGCGAAGCCGACCGTCGAAAACCAGCCGGTGGCGGTGGGCGGCGCGACGATGCCCATGCGGATGCAGGCTGCGCATGTGGCCGGCGCGGTGTTCGCGGTCGGCACGCTGACGCTGCCGGACGAGCGTGAAGAGACCCGCCGTGCGGCGCTCGAATTCCTGCGCGCCGGGCTGTCGCGCAACCTCGACGGCACGCCGGCCACGGCCGCCGTGCGCGTGCCGCTCGCGGCGGGCGGCGCGGTGGACGGGCTCGAGTTGCGCATCGCCGGCGCGGCGAGCGGCGGCGACCACGCGCGCCGGACGATCGTCGCGCGGCTCGCCGCGCGCGGCCGCCACGCATACCAGGCGGTCGTGATCATGGACGGCCCGCTCGCGCAGGAACAGCTCGATCAATTTTTCGGCTCGTTCAAACTCGACTGAAGCCGACGCGCGGACACCCGCCGCGATTGAAAGTTCGTTCGCAGCTTTCGCCGCTAATCGCCGGATTTTGCGGGGATTTTCCGGCTATCCACAGCGCATGTGGATAACTTTGTTGAAAAGTTGACCGGATTGCCCGCGAAGCCGCACCGGGCGGCCTTCACGCGCATTTGGGCTTCGCCGCGCCGTTTCGTAAAATTCAATGGAAACAAAGAGATAGCGACGAGTGATGACACGGTTGCCGGCGCTGCCCGTGGCCCGGCTGGATTCGCGAAATTGTGCATAAGTCAAGTCTTGACAGCGCAATTTTGTGATCGGGCCGCGCTCACAGCGCGGTGAGCGCGCGCCGGTAGCGGATCGCCTCGGCGATCTGCGCGGCCGTCGGGGACGGATCGCCGGCCAGATCGGCGATCGTGCGGGCGACCTTCAGCACGCGGAAATACGCGCGCGCCGACCAGCCGAAGCGCTCGCCGGCCTCGCGCAACAGCCGCTCGCCGTCGTCGGTCGGGCGGCACAGGTCGTCGGTCTCGCGGCCGCTCAGCATGTGGTTCGTCTTGCCCTGCCGCGCCAGTTGCACGGCGCGCGCCCGCGCGACGCGCTCGGCGACCACGGCGCTCGGCTCGCCGGGCGCCGACGCGCGCGCCGCGAGTTCGGCCACCGACAGCGCGGGCACGTCGATCTGGATGTCGATGCGATCGAGCAGCGGCCCGGACAGCTTGCGCAGATAGCGCGTCGCGACGTCCGGTGCGCAGCGGCAGCGTCCGGAAGGATCGCCGTGCCAGCCGCACGGGCAGGGGTTCATCGCGGCGATCAGCTGACAGGCGGCGGGAAAATCGGCTTGCTGCGCGGCGCGCGAGATCGTGATGCGGCCGCCTTCGAGCGGCTCGCGCAGCATTTCGAGCACGTGCCGGTCGAATTCGGGCAGCTCGTCGAGAAACAGCACGCCCAGATGGGCCAGCGTGATCTCGCCCGGTTGCGGCGGGTTGCGGCCGCCGACCAGCGCGGCGGCGCTCGACGAGTGGTGCGGCGAGCGGAACGGCCGCCGCCGCCAGTGCGCGGGCGAGAAGCCGAGGCGGCTCGCCGACAGCAGCGCGGCGGAGGTCAGCGCCTCGTCGTCGGTCAGTGGGGGCAGCAGGCCGGGCAGCCGCGCTGCCAGCATCGACTTGCCGGCGCCGGGCGGACCGATCATCAGCATGTGGTGGCCGCCCGCGGCGGCCACTTCGAGCGCGCGTCGTGCGCCCCGCTGGCCGACGACGTCGGCGAGATCAGGCGCGGCCGGTGCCGGCAAGCCGTCGACGCACGGCGCCGCGACCGGCACGAGTCGCGCGTCGGGCGCACCGGAGAGGTGCGCGCAGAGCGTGGGCAGGTCGGGGGCGCCGTACACGATGACGCCCGGTACGAGCGCAGCCTCGGCGGCGCTGTCGAACGGTAGGTAGAGCTCCGGCGCTCGCGCGTGGGGTTCGGGTGCGGTATTGGCGGCGGAGTTTGAGTCGGAGCCTGAGCAGGCGCCTGTGCCGAAGCCGGCACCGGAGCCGGAGCCAGAGCCAGAGCCAGAGCCAGAGCCAGAGCCAGAGCCAGAGCCAGAGCCAGAGCCGAAACCATCGCGGGTTGCGTCGGCGCGTCCGTCGCGCGCCGTGCCGCAGGCCATCGCGAACGCGCCGCGCATCGGCCGCAGCGCGCCCGTCAGCGACAGCTCACCGGCGAATTCGCGGCCAGCCAGCGCGTCGACCGGGATTTGGCCGTTGGCCGCGAGAATGCCGAGCGCGATGGGCAGGTCGAAGCGGCCGGATTCTTTCGGCAGGTCGGCCGGTGCGAGATTGACGGTGATGCGCCTGACCGGGAAGTCGAATCCGCAGTTCTGCAGCGCGGCGCGCACGCGCTCGCGGCTTTCGCGGACTTCGACGTCGGGCAGGCCGACGATCGAGAACGACGGCAACCCGTTGGCAAGATGGACTTCGACGGTGACGTCCGGCGCGCGGCCGGCCGCCGGCGCGCGACTGCGCACCACGGCGAGCGACATGGCGAGGCTCCTGTGTATGAATCGGACGGCTACGGGCGTGCGAGGCCGCCTGCCTTCGGAAATCGGAGAGTCAGGGCGCGCGTGCCGGCGTGGCGCGGAAAAAAACGATGAACTGCGAAGAACGAAGGACGGCGAAGAGCGAGGGACAGCGAAGAACGAAGGACGGCGAAGAGCGACGAACAGCGAAGATCTAAGGCCAGCAGAACCCGACGAACAGCATAGGACAGCGAACAGCAGGCAGTGCAAACCTCCCCGGACCGCTCGCCGGTGCTACCGGCGCGGGCGAGCGCCACGCGAAGCGGCCCGCGCCCGGCCGGTCAGCCGGTGCGGCGCGTCAGTCCTGCGACGCCGCGAGCCTCGACTCGAGTTCTGCGACGCGCTTCTCGAGCTCCTCGAGACGCACGCGGGTGCGGGCGAGCACCTGCGCCTGGGTGTCGAATTCCTCGCGCGTGACGAGATCGAGCTTCGAGAAGCCTTGCGTCAGCATCGCCTTCACGTTGCGCTCGACATCCTTGGCCGGCGAGTTTTTCAGCAGGTCGCCGACGCGCGACTGCAGGTCGTTGAAAACATCGCTGGGTTGTTTCATGTGATTCCCCTTCGTTGCACAAAAAGTGTGCATCTTCAGTTGCGTACGTGCCCATGATGCACGCATGACCGGAAATGGTGCGCCGGCGGCGCGAATTCCGGGCATGGCGCCCGCATGGGTGAATGGCCCGGGAAACCGGGACGTGCGTGCACTCTAGCAACGATCCTTTCGGTGCGCCAGCAAACCGCGCCACGTTGGCCATTCGGCCGGGCTCGCGGACCTTTCAACGGCTGGTGCGACCCCGCTCCGGAGCCGTTCGAACCGGCGCTCACGCAAACATGGCATGCGAGTTGCTGAGGAGAGAACCGTTACAACATTCCAAACCAATTCGACGGGACAACCCAGCGAGAGGACTTTCATGAAACTCATTACCGCAATCATCAAGCCGTTCAAGCTCGATGAGACGCGCGAGGCGCTCTCCGCGCTTGGCGTCTCCGGCATCACGGTGACGGAGGTGAAAGGGTTCGGGCGCCAGAAGGGGCACACCGAGCTGTACCGCGGCGCGGAGTACGTCGTCGATTTCCTGCCGAAGATGAAGATCGAGGCCGCGGTGTCCGACGATCTGGTCGACCAGGCCGTCGAGGCGATCGAGCGGGCCGCACGCACCGGCAAGATCGGCGACGGGAAGATCTTCGTCACGCCGATCGAGCAGGTGATCCGGATCCGGACCGGGGAGACAGGCGCTGACGCGCTGTAACAGACAAAGACAAGCGACAAGAGGAAACCCGAGATGCGCAAACTTCTGATGTCCCTGCTGATGGCAGGCTCGCTGATCGCGGCCGGCGTCGGCCCCGCGCTTGCTGACGATGCGGCCTCCGCCGCCGCTGCGTCCGCGCCTGCCGCCACGGCTTCCGACGCGTCGGCCGCCGCCGCGCCGGCCGCTTCTGCTCCGGCCGCCACGGACGCCTCGGCGCCCGCCGCCGCCACCGCACCCGCTTCGGGCGCTGCCGACGCATCGGCTGCCGCCGCCGCGTCCGCGCCCGCCGCCCCGGCAGCGCCGACCGCACCGTTCTCCGTCGATTCGTCGAAGATCAGCGCCGGCGACACCGCGTGGATGCTCACCTCCTCCGCGCTCGTGCTGTTCATGACGATCCCCGGCCTCGCGCTGTTCTACGCGGGCATGGTCCGCAAGAAGAACGTGCTCGCGACCGTGATGCAGAGCTTCGCGATCACCGCGCTGATCACGGTGCTGTGGACGGTGGTGGGCTACAGCCTCGCGTTCACGCCGGGCAACGGCTTCATCGGCGGCCTGTCGCGCGTGTTCCTGCACGGGATGAACTACATCAAGGGCGACAAGGCGACCACGCTGACCGTCAGCCATCTTGCCACGACGATCCCCGAGTCGGTCTACTTCGTCTATCAGATGACGTTCGCGATCATCACGCCGGCGCTGATCTGCGGCGCGTTCGCCGACCGGATGAAGTTCTCCGCGATGCTGGTGTTCATGGCGCTCTGGTCGCTGATCGTCTATGTGCCGATCGCGCACATGGTGTGGGAGCCGACCGGCTGGCTGTCGGCAGACGGCGTGCTCGACTTCGCGGGCGGCACGGTGGTGCACATCAACGCCGGTATCGCAGGCCTGATCTCGTGCCTGGTGCTCGGCAAGCGCGTCGGCTACGGCCGCGAATCGATGGCGCCGCACAACCTGGTGCTGACGATGATCGGCGGCTCGATGCTGTGGGTCGGCTGGTTCGGTTTCAACGCGGGTTCGGCGGTCGCGGCTGACGGCCGTGCCGGCTTCGCGATGCTGACGACGCAAGTCGCGACGGCATGTGCGGCGCTCGGCTGGATGTTCGCGGAGTGGGTCGCGAAGGGCAAGCCGTCGGTGCTCGGCATCGTGTCGGGCGCGGTCGCGGGTCTGGTGGCGATCACGCCGGCAGCCGGCTTCGTCGGCGTGACGGGCGCACTGGTGATCGGCATCGCGGCCGGCGTCGTGTGCTTCTGGTCGGCCACGTGGCTCAAGTCGAAGCTCGGCTACGACGATTCGCTCGACGCATTCGGCGTACACGGCGTGGGCGGGATCCTCGGCGCACTGCTGACCGGCGTGTTCGCGGTCAAGGACATCGGCGGCGCGGACGGCAGCCTGCTGCTGCAGGCGAAGGGCGTGCTGATCACGCTGGTCTACAGCGGCGTGCTGAGCTTCGTGCTGCTGAAGCTGATCGACATGACGATCGGCCTGCGCGTGACCGAAGAGGAAGAGCGCGAAGGTCTGGACGTGATCCTGCACGGCGAACACGTCGAGTAAGTCGTACGAATCACGGCGGGCCGCCACGCATGCGGCGCCCGCCCCGAATGAGCGCAGCGACTTCAGCCCGCCCACCCGGCGGGCTTTTTTTCTCCTGTCGTGCGCTGCCGTAGCGCATAACCCTGCAGACTATCGGGTCAATAGCCGAAATCTCCCCTCCAAATCCTTGTGAAGCCGGGAACAATCCCCAAATGGGCAAGGCAATTGCTCTACAATCTTCATTCTCCCGCTCGCGAGTGATTCATGGTTCCCCACCTGGTTACTGCGTTGAATGGTCCGCTGCTCGAGCTCGAGCAGAAGATCCTCGACGCGACGCCTGCAATCGAACGCTGGTTCAGGCTCGAATGGCAGGAACACACGCCGCCGTTCTATTGTTCGGTGGACCTGCGCAACGCCGGCTTCAAGCTGGCGCCCGTCGACGCGAACCTGTTCCCCGGCGCATTCAACAACCTGCCGTCCGAAGTGCTGCCGCTCGCCGTCCAGGCCGCGATGGCCGCGATCGAGAAGATCTGCCCGGACGCCAAGAATCTGCTCGTGATCCCCGAGTTGCCGACCCGCAACGCGTTCTACCTCGAGAACGTCGCGCGGCTCGCGACGATCATGCGTCAGGCCGGCCTGAACGTGCGCTTCGGCTCGCTCGATCCGAGCATCACCGACATGACGCCGATCACGCTGGCCGACGGCCAGAAGATCGTGCTCGAGCCGCTCGAGCGCTCGCAGCGCCGCCTCGGCCTGAAGAATTTCGATCCGTGCTCGATCCTGTTGAACAACGACCTGTCGGCCGGGATTCCGTCCGTGCTGGAGAACCTGCACGAGCAGTATCTGCTGCCGCCGCTGCACGCCGGCTGGGCCGTGCGCCGCAAGTCGACGCACTTCTCGTGCTACGACGACGTCGCGAAGAAGTTCGCGAAGATGGTCGGCGTCGATCCGTGGATGGTGAACCCGTACTTCGCGCACGTCGAAGGCGTCGATTGGCAGGCGCATGAAGGCGAGCAGGCGCTCGCCGACGCGATCGACAGCGTGCTGAAGAAGATCGCGCGCAAGTACCGCGAATACGGGATCAGCGAAAAGCCGTACGTCGTCGTGAAGGCCGATGCGGGTACCGCCGGGCGCGGCGTGATGACGGTGCACGACGCGGCCGAGATCGGCCGCATGTCGAAGGCCGAGCGCGCGCAGATGGCCGAGTCGAAGGCCGGCCTCGCGGTGCGCGACGTGATCGTGCAGGAAGGCGTCTATACGTTCGAGCGCGTCGGCGACGAAGTCGCCGAGCCGGTCGTGTACATGATCGACCGCTATGTGGTCGGCGGCTTCTACCGCACCCACGGCGGCCGCGAGCGCGACCAGAACCTGAACGCGCCGGGCATGCATTACGTGCCGCTCGGCTTCGAGCACACCGCGCTGCCGGATGCCGGCGCGAAGCCGGGCGCCGCGCCGCCGAACCGCTTCTACATGTACGGCGTCGTTGCACGGCTGGCGCTGATCGCAGCGTCGATCGAACTCGAAAAGACCGATCCCGAAGCCATCCAGGTGTAACGGCTTCGCTACGTACAGGACCCGCATGGACATTCTCTTTATCGCCGACCCGCTCGATCGCTTCAAGATCTACAAGGACTCGACCTACGCGATGATGGCGGAGGCCGCGCGCCGCGGGCATGCGATCTACACGTGTCAGCCGCACCAGCTCGCGTGGACGGGCTCGGGCGTCGAGGCCGACGTGCAGCGCGTGACGATCGTCGGCGACACGGCCGACCTGCATCGCCATCCGTGGTACGAGGCGGCCGCGCACGAGTCGCGCCAGCTGACGTCGTTCGGCGCGGTGCTGATGCGCAAGGATCCACCGTTCGACATGGAGTACGTGACGGCCACCTGGATGCTCGAGCTCGCCGAACGGGCGGGCGCGCACGTGTTCAACAAGCCGCAGTCGATCCGCGATCATTCGGAGAAGCTCGCGATCGGCGAGTTTCCGCAATTCGTCGCGCCGACCCTCGTCACGCGCGACGCGGCGCGTCTGCGTGCGTTTCATGCCGAACACGGCGACGTGATCGTGAAGCCGCTCGACGGCATGGGCGGAATGGGCGTGTTCCGCGTGAAGGCCGACGGGATGAACCTCGGCGCGATCATCGAGATGCTCGGCCATGACGGCACGCGCTCGCTGATGATTCAGAAGTTCATTCCGGAGATCAAGGCCGGCGACAAGCGCATCCTGTTGATCGCGGGCGAGCCGGTGCCGTATTCGCTCGCGCGGATTCCGCAGGGCAGCGAGGTGCGCGGCAATCTCGCGGCCGGCGGGCTCGGCGTCGCGCAGCCGCTGACGCCGCGCGATCGCGAGATCGCCGAGACGCTCGGCCCGGTGCTCGCCGCGCGCGGGCTGCTGCTGGTCGGGCTCGACGCGATCGGCGACTGGCTGACCGAGGTGAACGTGACGAGCCCGACGTGCTTTCGCGAGATCATGGAGCAGACCGGCTTCGACGTCGCCGCGATGTTCATCGACGCGCTGGAGCGGGCGGCCGCGTAGCCCGCTTTCGCGCGCAATCCCGGCGGCGGCCGCGCAGGTCCACCGCTGCCGGAGCGGTTCGACCGGCCTGCTACAATGCCCGCCTGCCCGGTGCCGCGACCAGCGCGCCGACGGCCCGGCGGTCGGGCCGAAACCGTTGCAAGGCTGAACATGACACGTTTTCCCCACTCGCTATGCTCGTTGCCCCGCCACGGGGCGGAGGCAGTCTGACATGGCCGGGATCCTGATCATCGCGCATGCGCCGCTCGCCACCGCGTTGCGCGACTGCATCGCCCATATCTACGGCGGCGTGCCCGCACGCATCGGCTGCATCGACGTACTCGCCGACAGCGACCCCGCCCAGGTGATGGCGTTCGCGCATGCCGAGCTCGCACGGCTGCGGGAAGAAAACGGCGTCGTCGTGCTCACCGACATGTACGGCGCGACGCCCGCGAACATCGCCGGGCAGCTCGCGAAGCTCGAGAACGTGCGCGTGCTGGCCGGCGTGAATCTGCCGATGCTCGTGCGCGCCGTCTGCTACCGTTCCGTGCCGCTCGACAAGCTCGTCGACAAGGCGCTGTCCGGCGGCGCGAAGGGCGTCCACGAAGTGGCGGCCGGCACGCCGCCGCCGCCGTCAGAAGCCGGCTGCGGGCAGTGCGCGCCGATTCCGCCCGAGCCGCAGCCGCGCACGGAATCGCACTGACGCCCCGTATTCACGTTTTAGACTGACCCGCCGACGGCACGTCGCCGGCGGCCTCGACCGACCCGACCGAGAATCATGCTTCAACAAGAAACCACCATCGTCAACAAATTGGGGCTGCATGCGCGCGCATCGGCCAAGCTCACGCAACTGGCCGGCAACTTCCAGTCGGAAGTCTGGATGACGCGCAATGGGCGCAAGATCAATGCGAAGAGCATCATGGGTGTGATGATGCTGGCGGCCGGCATCGGCAGCACGGTCACGATCGAGACCGAAGGTCCGGACGAGCGCGAAGCGATGGACGCGCTGCTGAAGCTGATCGCCGACAAGTTCGGCGAGGGTCAGTGAGCGTCGCGGGATCGTTGCCGTTTCCGAGCAGAATGCCGCGTTTCCCGCGGCATTTTTTTCGCGCGCGGCATTGATGCGGAAGGTGCAATGCTGCACTGCTCGCAGCCAGCGGGCAGGCGCGGAATTTATAATCGCTGACCGGGGTCATAAGCGCATCGCAGCAGTGTGCCGCGGCTTTTCATGTACAGAGGAGGTGCGCGTGTCCTTCACGCTGCATGGCATTCCCGTCTCACGTGGTATCGCGATCGGGCGAGCGTATCTGATCGCGCCGGCGGCGCTCGACGTCGCCCATTACCTGATCGACACGAGCCAGATCGATGCCGAGGTCGAGCGTTTTCGCGCGGCGCGCGAGGGTGTGCATCGCGAGCTCGAGGCGCTGCGTGCCGACCTGACCGACGACACGCCGACCGAAGTCGGCGCATTCATCGACGTCCACGCGATGATCCTCAGCGATGCGATGCTCGTGCAGGAGACCATCGACCTGGTCCGCACGCGACGCTACAACGTCGAATGGGCGCTGACCGAGCAGCTCGAGCTGCTCACGCGTCACTTCGACGACATCGAGGACGAATACCTGCGCGAGCGCAAGGCCGACATCGAGCAGGTCGTCGAGCGGGTGCTGAAGGCGCTGGCCGGCGCGCCGTCGGCGTCGCAGGCGCTCGACCGTGCCGCCGCGCAAGGCCAGAACGAGATGATCGTGGTCGCGCACGACATCGCGCCGGCCGACATGATGCAGTTCAAGTCGCAGTCGTTCCAGGCCTTCGTCACCGATCTCGGCGGCCGCACGTCGCACACGGCGATCGTCGCGCGCAGCCTCGGCATTCCGGCCGCGGTCGGCGTCCAGCATGCGAGCGCGCTGATCCGTCAGGACGACCTGATCATCGTGGACGGCGACCAGGGGATCGTCATCGTCGATCCGGCGCCGATCGTCCTCGAGGAATATTCGTACCGGCAATCGGAGAAACTGCTCGAGCAGCGCAAGCTGCAGCGGCTGAAGTTCTCGCCGACGCAAACGCTGTGCGGCACCAAGATCGACCTGTACGCGAACATCGAGCTGCCCGACGACGCGAAGGCGGCCGTCGAGGCAGGCGCCGTTGGCGTCGGCCTGTTCCGCTCCGAGTTCCTGTTCATGCATCAGAAGCAGATGCCGGAGGAGGAGGAGCAGTTCGCCGCGTACAAGCGCGCCGTCGAATGGATGAAGGGCATGCCGGTGACGATCCGCACGATCGACGTCGGCGCGGACAAGCCGCTCGAGGCGCTCGACGAAGGCTACGAGACGGCGCCGAACCCGGCGCTCGGGCTGCGCGCGATCCGCTGGAGCCTGTCCGAACCGCAGATGTTCCTCACGCAACTGCGCGCGATCCTGCGCGCGTCCGCGTTCGGGCAGGTGAAGATCCTGATCCCGATGCTGGCCCACGCGCAGGAAATCGACCAGACGCTCGACCTGATCCGCGAGGCGAAGCGCCAGCTCGACGATGCGGGGCTCGCGTACGATCCGAACGTGCGCGTCGGCGCGATGATCGAGATTCCGGCCGCGGCGATCGCGCTGCCGCTGTTCCTGAAGCGCTTCGACTTCCTGTCGATCGGCACGAACGACCTGATCCAGTACACGCTCGCGATCGATCGCGCGGACAACGCGGTCGCGCACCTGTACGACCCGCTCCATCCGGCGGTGCTGCATCTGATCGCTTATACGCTGCGCGAGGCGAAGCGCGCGGGCGTGGCGGTGTCGGTATGCGGGGAAATGGCCGGCGATCCGGCGCTGACGCGTCTGTTGCTCGGCATGGGGCTCACGGAATTCTCGATGCACCCCAGCCAGTTGCTGGTGGTCAAGCAGGAGATCCTGCGGGCGCATCTGAAGGCGCTCGAGAAGCCGACGGCCGACGTGCTGGCCGCGTTCGAGCCGGAGGAAGTGCAGGCGGCGCTCCAGCGCCTGGCGGTCGCCGAGCCGCGCGCGGACGCGGCGGCTTAGGCCGCAGGTCGCCACGCCTGCAATGGCGGCGCGACGTCATGCAGGCGCCCGCGGGCGCATGCATGACGCAATCAGTGCCGGCCGCCGCATACCGGACAGTCGGCCTGCCGCGCGATCTTCATCGTGGTCCATTCCATCCGCAGCGAATCGAGCATCATCAGCCGGCCGTTGAGCGTCGTGCCGAACGCGCCGATCACGCGCAGCGCCTCGGCGGCCTGCATCGCGCCGATGATCCCGACCGTCGGCGCGAACACGCCCATCGTCGCGCACGCGACTTCCTCGAACGGCTGGTCTTCCGGAAACACGCACGCATAGCACGGCGCGGCCGCGTCGCGGAAGTCGAACGTGCTGATCTGGCCGTCGAAGCGCAACGCGGCGCCCGACACGAGCGGCACGCCGTGCGCGACGCACGCGCGGTTGATCGCATGGCGCGTCGCGAAATTGTCGGTGCAGTCGAGCACGACGCTCGCACGCGGCACATGTTCGTCGAGCCATGCATCGTCGGCGCGCAGCGCGGCCGCATGCACCGTCACTTCCGGGTTCAGCTGCGCGAGCGCGTCGCGGCCCGACTCGACCTTGCTGCGGCCGACCGACGCCGTCGCGTGCAGGATCTGCCGCTGCAGGTTAGTGAGATCGACGGTGTCGGCATCGGCCAGCGTGATCGTGCCGACGCCGGACGCCGCGAGATACATCGCGGCCGGCGAGCCCAGGCCGCCCGCGCCGACGATGAGCGCATGCGCGTCGAGAAAGCGCTGCTGCGCGTCGATGCCGATTTCGTCGACGAGGATGTGGCGGGAATAGCGAAGGAGTTGATCGTCGTTCATGGAGTGTCGGGCGCCGCATGCCGGCGGCGGCGCGCTTGCCTTGGCGTCTGTCTGCGTATTCTAGGCGCACATGAAAAACGGGCCATCGCGGTCTTCCCGCGATGGCCCGTCGGATGCCGGCCGAGGCTTACTGCGGCGCGGACGCCGGCTTCGGTGCGGCTGCCTTTGCGCCCGACGCCTTCGCGGCGGACGCGGCCTTGCCGGCCGGGCTCTTGGTCGTGCTTTCGGCGAGCAGCGACTTCGATTCCTGCACCGGCTTGCCTTCGAGCTTGTTCAATGCCTGCTGCATCATGAAGTCGTCGGCGCTGCCGAACTCGATCGGCTTGCGATCGCGATCCTTCTGGCGTTGCTCCGGCGTCTTCTTGTCGTTCTGCTCTTCGAGCAGGCGCAGCTGATCCATCCGGCGCTGCTCGCGCTCTTCCTGTTCCTTCTTCTCGTTCGGATCCTGCGTGTTCGCGAGGTGGTTCGTGTAGTCGACCTCGCGCGTCACGAGCACGTCGTCCGGATCGCCGTCCGCGTACTGATCGACCGGCACGTCGGGCGTGATGCCCTTGTTCTGGATCGAGCGGCCGCTCGGCGTGTAGTAGTAGGCAGTCGTCAGGCGCAGCGCCGTGTCGGCCGTCATCGGGCGCACCGTCTGCACCGAGCCCTTGCCGAACGTCGTCTTGCCCATGATCTGCGCGCGCTTCGAATCCTGCAGCGCGCCGGCGACGATTTCCGACGCGGACGCCGAATACGCGTTGGTCAGCACGACCATCGGCACGGTCTTGAAGATCGGCGGCAGATTCTTCAGCGGATCGCCGTCGAACGAGGGCAGACGGTAGTTGTCGTAGGTGTCGCGGTAGACCTGCTTCGAATCCGGGATCTGGCCGTTGGTCGACACGACGACGGAATCCGGCGGCAGGAACGCGCCGGCGACGCCGACCGCGCTCTGCAGCAGGCCGCCGCCGTTGTTGCGCAGATCGAGAATCAGGCCCTTCAGGTTCGGCTGCTGACGCGCGATGTCCTGCAGCTTCGCGGCGAGGTCGGGCGTCGTGCGTTCCTGGAAGCTCGTGATCCGGATGTAGGCGTAGCCCGGGTCGAGCATCTTCATCTTGACGCTCTGGACCTTGATGATCGCGCGCGTGACCGTGACCGGGAACGTGCGGTCGTCGCTCTTGCGGAAGATCGTCAGCGTGACCTTGGTGCCCGGCTCGCCGCGCATCTGCTTGACGGCCTTGTCGAGCGTCATGCCGCGCACCGGCTTGTCGTTGATGCGGGTGATCAGGTCGCCCGGACGGATGCCGGCGCGGAACGCGGGCGTGTCCTCGATCGGCGAGATCACCTTGACGAGGCCGTCTTCCTGCGAGATCTCGATGCCGAGGCCGGCGAAGCGGCCCTTGGTCTGCTCCTGCAGTTCGTCGTAGTCGGTCTTGTCGAGGAACGACGAGTGCGGATCGAGGCTCGACACCATGCCCTTGATCGCCGCCGTCAGCAGCTTCTTGTCGTCGACCGGCTCGACGTACTCGCGCTTGATCTGGCCGAACACTTCCGCGAACAGACGGAGTTGGTCGAGGGGAAGCGGCGCCGTGGCCGTCTGCTCGGCCGACGCCGAAATCTGCAGCGTGGCGAATACGCCCGTGGCGAGGCCCGCGGCAATCAGGCCGATGTTCTTCAATTTCATTCGCATAGAGAGTCTGGTGCGGTCGGGAAGCGCGTGGCGGTAGCGGGGATGTAGCGGACAAGTATAACTGTTCGTCCGATTACTCAGTGCAACGGTGCGAAACCGGTGCAAAACCGGTGCCAAGCGGCTCCGGCGCCGCACCGCCGCACGCGCGGCGGTGTTCGAAAGCCGCTTCGACAGCGCCGGGGCGGCAAAGGTTCGCGTCGCCCGCCGGGCAGGCCGCGCGCAGCGCGGGCCGCCCGGCGCGACGGGCGTCAGCCCGCCTTGCCTTGCTTCGCGACGGCGGCCTGCGCCTTCGCGATCGCGTCCTGGTCGCCCAGGTAGTAATGCTGGATCGGCTTGAGGTTCTCGTCGAGTTCATAGACGAGCGGCACGCCGTTCGGGATGTTCAGGCCGACGATGTCGCTGTCCGAGATGCCGTCGAGGTACTTGATCAGCGCGCGTAGCGAGTTGCCGTGCGCGGCGATCAGCACCTGCTTGCCGGCGCGCACGGCCGGCGCGATCGACTCGTTCCACAGCGGCAGCACGCGCGCGACCGTGTCCTTCAGGCATTCGGTGAGCGGCAGCTGCTCGCGCGGCACCTTCGCGTAGCGCGGATCGCTGAACGGCGCGCGTTCGTCGGTCGGCTCGAGCGCGGGCGGCGGCGTGTCGTAGCTGCGGCGCCAGACGAGGACCTGGTCGTCGCCGAACTTCGCGGCCGTTTCGGCCTTGTTCAGCCCCGACAGTGCGCCGTAGTGGCGCTCGTTCAGGCGCCACGAGTGAACGACCGGCAGATACATCAGGTCCATCTTGTCCTGCACGTGCCACAGCGTGCGGATCGCGCGCTTGAGCACCGACGTGTACGCGATGTCGAACGTGTAGCCGGCCTCCTTGAGCAATGCGCCGGCCTGGTAGGCTTCGTTGCGGCCCTGTTCGGTCAGGTCGACGTCGACCCAGCCGGTGAAGCGGTTTTCCTTGTTCCACGTCGATTCGCCGTGGCGGATGAGAACGAGTTTGTACATGGATCTTGCGGTCGGTAGTGATAGGGAAGCGGGGCGCGTCGCGCGGCTCCCGATCGGGGTCCGCCATCGCGCAAGACGGTTATTTTATAATGGCGGGATTGTCCTTTCCCGATTTCTCTCTTTCTTCTCTTTCCGGCGGCATTCAGTGACGTTCTTTACTCAATACACGAACTTGGCCCTCATCGCGATCCTGCTGGTTTCCGGCGGCCTGCTCGCGTGGCCCGTGCTGCGTCGCGGCCGCGGCGGCCTGTCGGCTGCGGAAGCCACGCAGCTCATCAACCGCCGCAACGCGGTCGTGATCGACCTGCGCGCCGCGCCCGAATTCGCCGCCGGCCATCTGCCGTCGGCGCGCCAGATCGCCGCGGGCGAGCTCGGCGCGAAAATTGCGCAGATCGCCAAGAACAAGAGCACCCCGGTGCTGCTCGTCTGCCAGAACGGCCAGCAGTCGCAGAAGGCGGCGCGCGAGGTCGAGGCGGCAGGTTATGCCGAGGTGCACGTGCTCGAAGGCGGCGTCGCCGCGTGGCAGCAGGCCGGGATGCCGGTCGTCAAACAAGGAGTGGCGAAGTGAACAAGGTTCTGATGTACAGCACGCAGGTGTGTCCGTATTGCATGCAGGCCGAGCGTCTGCTGAAGCTGCGCGGCGTCGAGCAGATCGAAAAGGTGCTGATCGACCGCGATTCGGCCCGCCGCGAGGAGATGATGACGCGCACGGGCCGCCGCACGGTGCCGCAGATCTACATCGGCGACACCCACGTCGGCGGTTACGACGATCTGTCGAAGCTCGATCGCGAAGGCGGCCTGTTGCCGCTTCTGCAAGCGGCCTGATTAGGGCAGAATGGCCGCCGGCCGCGCCGCGGCTCTTGGCGCGCAGGATCCAACCGCGGCGGCCGGCATCGAGCCGGGCCGCCTCGTCACCACTTTTAGGGAAACACCATGTCCGACGTCGAAAACCAACCGTTCTTCAACATCCAGCGCGTCTACCTGAAGGATATGTCGCTCGAGCAGCCGAATTCGCCGGCGATCTTCCTCGAGCAGGACATGCCGTCGGTTGAAGTCGAAGTCGACGTCAAGGCGGAGCGCCTCGCGGAAAGCGTGTTCGAAGTCGTCGTGTCGGGCACCGTCACCGCGAAGGTCAAGGACAAGGTCGCGTTCCTGATCGAAGCGAAGCAAGCCGGTATTTTCGACATCCGCAACATTCCGGACGAACAGCTCGATCCGCTCGTCGGCATCGCTTGCCCGACGATCCTGTTCCCGTACCTGCGTTCGAACATCGCCGACGCGATCACGCGTGCGGGCTTCCCGCCGATTCACCTCGCGGAAATCAACTTCCAGGCGCTGTACGAGCAGCGTCTCGCGCAGCTTCAGCAGCAGGCCGGTGCGGCCGGCGCGCCGAACGGCACGACGCTGAACTGACGTTTCACTCCGGACCGGTGCTGGGTATGAAAGTAGCCGTTCTCGGCGCCGGTGCTTGGGGCACCGCGCTCGCGGGCCATCTGGCCGCGCGGCACGATACGCTTCTCTGGGCGCGCGACGCCGCGCTGATCGCCGGGCTACAGGCCCGGCACGAAAATTCCCGCTATCTGGAAGGCATCGCGCTGCCCGATGCGCTGCGCTACGACGCCGATCTCGACGCCGCGCTCGCGCACGGCGCCGCTGACGACGCGTTGTGCGTGATCGGCGCGCCGGTGGCCGGGCTGCGCACGCTGTTGCGCGCAATGCGCGACGCGCGCTGCGTACCGGCGCACGTGGTGTGGGTGTGCAAGGGCTTCGAGGCCGACACGCATCTGCTGCCGCACCAGGTGATCGCGGCCGAGCTGCCCGAGCAGCGCAGCAACGGCGTGCTGTCGGGGCCGAGCTTCGCCCGCGAGGTCGGGCTCGGGCTGCCGGTCGCGTTGACGGTCGCCAGCGCGTCGGCCGCGTGCCGCGAGCGCACGCTTGCGGCGTTCCATCACGGCGCGATGCGGATCTATACGGGCGACGACGTGGTCGGCGTCGAGGTCGGCGGCGCGGTGAAGAACGTGCTGGCGATCGCCACCGGCATCGCCGACGGCCTCGGGCTCGGGCTCAATGCGCGCGCCGCGCTGATCACGCGCGGCCTCGCCGAAATGTCGCGCCTCGGCGTGGCGCTCGGCGGCCGGGCGGAAACTTTCACGGGCCTCACGGGCCTCGGCGACCTGATCCTCACCGCGACGGGCGACCTGTCGCGCAATCGCACGGTCGGGCTGCAACTGGCGTCCGGCCGCTCGCTGGCCGACATCCTCGGCGCGCTCGGCCACGTGGCCGAAGGCGTGCGCTGCGCGCAGGCGGTGCTCGCACTCGCGCACGCGCAGGCGATCGAAATGCCGATCACCGAGGCCGTGTGCGGCGTGCTGTTCGACGGCGTCGCACCGCGCGATGCGGTGAGCGGGCTGCTGCGCCGCGACGCGCGCGCCGAATGACGCGCTGACGCGTCGGTGCGGGCGCAGCGCGCCGTTCTCGCGCCCGCGTGCCTTCGCGCAACGCGCGCGGCGCGAAAGCGCATTACGCTCGAACCGTCGCCATAGCTTTCGGGAGAGCGTCATGCTGCAGATCGGTTCCACCGCGCTCGACGCGCAACTCGTCGACATCACCACGCTCGACGTCGACGCGATCGTCAACGCCGCGAACGGCTCGTTGCTCGGCGGCGGCGGCGTCGATGGCGCGATCCATCGCGCGGCCGGCCCCGGGCTGCTGGCCGAATGCCGTACGCTCGGCGGCTGTGCGACCGGCGACGCGAAGCTCACGCGCGGGCACGGGCTGCCGGCGCGCTACGTGATTCATGCGGTCGGCCCCGTCTGGTACGGCGGTGCGCGCGGCGAGCCCGAGCTGCTCGCGTCGTGCTACCGGCGCGCCATCGAACTCGCCGAAGAAGTCGCCGCGACGTCGATCGCGTTTCCGGCGATCAGTTGCGGCGTGTACCGCTATCCGGCTGAACACGCCGTCGACATCGCGGTCGGCACGGTAATCGACATGCTGCCGCAGGCGCCGAACCTCGCACGTGTGGTGTTCGCGTGCTTTGCGCCGGACATCTACGACCTCTATCGCGCGCATCTAGCGCGGCCGCGCGCCGCCGTTCAGGCGCCGCCTTCGAAGCCGGCCTGACGCCAAGCCTCGAACACGACCACGGCCACCGTATTCGACAGGTTCAGGCTGCGGTTGCCGGGCCGCATCGGCAGGCGCACGCGCTGCTCGCCCGGAAAGCGCTCGAGAAGCTCGGCCGGCAGTCCGCGGGTTTCGGAGCCGAACACGAACCAGTCGCCCGGTACGAACGCGTGGTCGTGGAAGCGCCCCGAGCCGCGGGTCGTGAACGCGAACATCCGCGCGGGATCGGGCGACTCGGCCGCGACGAACGCATCCCAGTCGCGGTGCACGCGCATTTCCGCGTATTCGTGATAGTCGAGGCCCGCGCGGCGCATCTTCGCGTCGTCGAGCGGGAAGCCGAGCGGCTCGATCAGATGCAGGCGCGCGCCGGTGTTCGCGCACAGGCGGATCACGTTGCCGGTGTTCGGCGGAATTTCGGGGGCGACGAGAACGACGTTGAACATGGGTTGGGTCTGGCTGGGCCGGCCGGGGCGGAGCAACGCTGCTGCTCGTTCCCGGCCGGCCGGTTCGTGGCGGCCGGCGCCGCATCCGGGCGGCCGGCCTCTTTGCTGTCCATCTAATTAATCCCTCGCGGTGCGCAGCGCAACCAGATTCGTTACGCGCACGGCGCCCGCCGCCTTCAATGCATGCGCGGCGGCCGCGAGCGTCGCGCCGGACGTCATCACGTCGTCGACCAGCGCAACGTGATGGCCGGCGAGCTCGCTCGTCACCGCGAACGCCGCGCTCACGTTGTCGCGCCGCGCGCGCCGGTCGAGCCGCGACTGCGGCGCGGTTTCGGTCACGCGTTCGAGCAGCGCCGCGTCGGCGCGCACACCGAGCTGGCGCGCCAGCGGTCGCGCGATCGCCCACGCCTGGTTGTAGCCGCGCGCGACCAGCCGTCCGCGCGCGAGCGGCACCGGCGCGATCACGTCGAAGCCGCTCGCGCGGCGCAACGTGTCGGTGTCGTCGATCCGCGAGGCGAGCCGCGCGGCGAATTCCGCACCGAGCGCGAGGCGCGCGCGAAATTTCAGCCCGCGCGCGAGCCCGTCGAGCGGTGCGCGGTAATCGGCGAGCGCGAGCGTCGCGTCGAACGGCGGCGGTGTCGCGCGGCATCCGTCGCAACGGTAGGCGGACGTCGCGTCAGCGCCACCGTGTCGGCTGCCCGGCCTGCGCGTGCTTGCGCGACCGACGCCCAGCGGTAGCGCACAGACCTCGCAACGCAGCCGCGCTTCATTCCAGTACGCGGCATCGCATGCGTCGCAAATGACGTTATGTGACAAATTGCCGCACAGCGCACACCGATTCGGCAGCGCGGCTGCAATGACGTGTGTCAACAGCATGCGAGCATGCGACAAAACGACGCGCGTGACGCGCGCCGACGAACGGCCGTCCATCGCCAACACTCCGCAGGTGCCCGCTCGCTGAAGGCCGCGAGGCGAGCGAGTATACTTCGGGCTCTTCGCCAGTGTGCCCGACATGTCCCCAGCTTCGACTCCAACCGGCCGTCCGGCCAATGACGCCCGGCGTTTGCGGCGAATCTTCGATCGTCGCGCGGCCGCATTCGACGCCGTTGCGTTCCTGCCGCGCGAGATCGCGCAGCGGATGAACGAGCGGCTCGAATACATCAAGGTGAGCCCCGCGGCCGTGCTCGATGCGGGCTGCGGCCCGGGCGACGACCTGCCGGCGTTGCGCGCGCGCTTTCCCGAAGCGCCGGTGTTCGGCGTCGACCTGTCGGGCGCGATGCTGGCGCGCGCGGGCCAGCGCGAAGTCGAGCAGACCAGCTGGCGCCGCTGGCTGCCCGCCTCGCTCGGCCGCGCGCTGGGCCAGCGCGGCGCGCGCGTCGCACAGGCCGACTTCTCGGTGCTGCCGTTCGCGGCCGGCGCATTCGACCTGATCTGGTCGAATCTCGCGCTGCACTGGCATTCGCGTCCCGATACCGTGTTCCCCGAATGGCAGCGCGTGCTGCGCGTCAACGGCCTGCTGATGTTCAGCACGCTCGGCCCCGATACGCTGCGCGAGCTGCGCGCGGCCTGCGCGGACGCCGAAGCGGCGCTCGGCATCGCGCCGCCCGCCGCGCGCGTGATCGATTTCGTCGACATGCACGACCTTGGCGACATGCTCGTCGAAAGCGGCTTCGAGATCCCCGTGATGGACCAGGAAGTGCTCACCGTTACATATAAGACGCCCGATTCGCTGCTGGCCGACGTACGTCGCTGGGGCGCGTATCCGTTCGAGCGCGTCGCGCCGCAGCGCGCGACGCGGCGCTTTCGCGCGGCGCTCTGCGAGGCGCTGGAAGCGCGCCGCCGCGCGGACGGCACGATCGCGCTGACGTTCGAGGTGATCTACGGCCACGCGTGGAAAGCCGTGCCGCGCACGACCGCCGACGGACACGGGATCGTGCGCATCGAGGACATCGGCAAGGGGCGTCCGAAGAATCGGTGAAGCGGTAAAGAGCGGTTTTGTTATGTCAGAAATTAGCGGCGCGAAGCGCGGTCGAAGTGATCCGAAAAACGGCCAGGAGGCTTGTGGCGCTTGGCTCGCGGGCCGATAGTCGCTTGCTTGTGGATGCCATTGAACGCGCCTATAATGCGTCAGCTTGTCGCCCCGGGGTCCCCGCAATACGGTGCGACGAGTCCGATGCAGGCATGCATCGCATGCCATTCGCGTGAGGCGGCGATGGAAGCAGCGAGTGTTTTGGCGGAGTCGACGAACGGCGAACCGGTCATCGCAGACTGGCTCATGAAACGCAACTGTTCGGTATCGCCGCGGCAGTTCGTGCTGTTTTACGTGTCGCTCGCGGGCTTCTCGCTGGTGATCGCGGCATTGCTGATGTGGCGGGGAGCGTGGCTCGTCATGCCCTTCACCGGGATCGAATTGCTGGCGGTAGGCGTCGCGTTCGCGATCTATGCGCGCCATGCAGTCGATTACGAGCGTATCAGGCTGTTTCCGCACCGGCTCGTGATCGAGCGGATGGATGCGGAGCGGTTCACGCAGATCGAATTCAACCCGCGCTGGGTGCGGGTCGAGCCGGGTGCGACGCCACGCGATCCGATTCGACTGGTATCGCGCGGGCAGACCGTCGTAATCGGGCAGCATCTCGCGCAGTACAAGCGTGCGCAGTTCGCCGACGAACTGCGCGTGTCGCTCAGGCGCTGCGGCTGACGAGGCGCAGGCACCGGCCCAGGGCCGGAGGCTTGCGACGGGGGAGGGTTTGAATGGAAATTTTGGGTAAGGATGCTATGAAAACAATCAAGCGAGCCCTCACGGGCGTGCTGGCATGCAGCGGTCTGCTCTTTGCCGGCGCTGCTCTGGCGGTCGGTGATAGCCCGGGCGGCCCCCGCGTCAACGAGATCAACTTTCAGCCGCCGGTCACGAAGATCGCCGAGGAGCTCTACGATCTCCACACGATGATGCTGATCCTCTGTACGGTGATCTTCGTCGGCGTGTTCGGCGTGATGTTCTATTCGATCTTCGCGCACCGCAAATCCAAAGGCCACAAGGCCGCCAATTTCCATGAAAGCACGACCGTCGAAATCATCTGGACGATCGTGCCGTTCATCATCGTCGTGCTGATGGCGCTGCCGGCCACGAAGGCCGTCGTCGCGATGAAGGACACCACCAACGCCGATCTCACCATCAAGGTCACCGGCTATCAGTGGAAGTGGGGCTACGACTACGTGAAGGGCCCGGGCGAGGGCATCAGCTTCCTGTCGACGCTCAGCACGCCGCGTGACGAAGTGATGGGCAAGAAGCCGATCACCGAAACCTATCTGCAGGAAGTCGACAACCCGCTCGTCGTGCCGGTCAACAAGAAGATCCGGATCATCACGACCGCGAACGACGTCGTCCACTCGTGGTACGTGCCCGCGTTCGGCGTGAAGCAGGATGCGATCCCCGGCTTCGTGCGCGATACGTGGTTCAAGGCCGACAAGGTCGGCACGTTCCGCGGCTTCTGTACCGAACTGTGCGGCAAGGAACACGCGTTCATGCCGGTCGTCGTCGAAGTGCTGTCGGACGAAGACTACGCGAAGTGGGTCAGCGCGCAGAAGGGCAAGCTCGCGAACGCAGCGGTCGATCCGAACAAGGTCTACACGATGGCCGAACTCGTCGCGCACGGCGAGGAAGTCTACAAGGCGAACTGCGCGGCCTGCCACCAGGTGAACGGCAAGGGCCTCGGCGCGTTTCCCGCGATGGACGGCAGCGCGATCGTGAACGGCCCGATCGCCGGCCACGTCGAGCGCGTGCTGCACGGCAAGGGCGCGATGCCGTCGTGGGCGTCGCTGTCGGACCTCGACATCGCATCGGTCATCACCTACGAACGCAATTCGTGGGGCAACCACAAGAACGACCTGCTGCAACCGAAGCAGGTAGCCGACGCACGCAACGGCAAGATGCCGGAAGACGCAGCAGGCGCGGCCGCACCGGCCGACGCGGCATCGGCGCCGGCGCAAGCCGCGTCGGGCGCGGCCGAGCAGCCGGCCGCAGCGGCGGCAGTGTCCACGGTCTACTTCGAAACGGGCAAGAGCGTGCTGCCGGCCGACGCGAAGGCGGCGATCGCCGCCGCGGCCGATTATGCGAAGGCGCATCCGGACGCGAAGCTCGCGCTGTCGGGCTTCACCGACAAGTCGGGCTCGGCCGACGCCAATGCGGAGCTCGCGAAGCGCCGCGCGCAAGCCGTGCGCGATGCGCTGAAGGCTGCAGGCGTGGCGGAAGACCACATTGTTCTCAAGAAGCCGGAAACGATCACGGGCGGCGCCGACGCGAAGGAAGCGCGGCGCGTCGAGATCGGGCCGGCGGCTTGACGTGTCGCTGAGTTAGTCGACGTATTCGCATTAGGAGATTCTCATGTCTAGCATCGGGCACGACGTAGCCGCGGGCCACGCGCACGACGACCACGCGCACGAAACACCGCACGGCTGGCGCCGCTGGCTGTTCGCCACCAACCACAAGGACATCGGTACGCTGTACCTGCTGTTCTCGTTCATCATGTTCCTGTCGGGCGGCGTGATGGCGCTCGCGATCCGGGCCGAGCTGTTCGAGCCGGGCCTGCAGATCATGCGTCCGGAGTTCTTCAACGAACTCACGACGATGCACGGGCTGATCATGGTGTTCGGCGCGATCATGCCGGCGTTCGTCGGCTTCGCTAACTGGATGATTCCGCTGCAGATCGGCGCATCCGACATGGCGTTCGCGCGGATGAACAACTTCAGCTTCTGGCTGCTGCCGGTCGCGGCCGTGCTGCTGGTCGGTTCGTTCTTCGCGCCGGGCGGCGCGACGGCCGCCGGCTGGACGCTGTACGCACCGCTGTCGACGCAGATGGGCCCGGGCATGGACTTCGCGATCTTCGCGGTCCACATCATGGGCGCGTCGTCGATCATGGGCGGCATCAACATCGTCGTGACGATCCTGAACATGCGCGCACCGGGCATGACGCTGATGAAGATGCCGATGTTCGCATGGACCTGGCTGATCACCGCGTACCTGCTGATCGCCGTGATGCCGGTTCTCGCGGGCGCGATCACGATGGTGCTGTTCGATCGCCACTTCGGCACGTCGTTCTTCAACGCGGCAGGCGGCGGCGACCCGGTGATGTACCAGCACATCTTCTGGTTCTTCGGCCACCCCGAGGTGTACATCATGATTCTGCCGGCGTTCGGGATCGTGTCGCAGGTGATCCCGGCGTTCGCGCGCAAGACGCTGTTCGGCTACAGCTCGATGGTGTACGCGACCGCGTCGATCGCGATCCTGTCGTTCATGGTCTGGGCGCACCACATGTTCGCCACGGGCATGCCGGTCACCGGTCAGCTGTTCTTCATGTACGCGACGATGCTGATCGCGGTGCCGACGGGCGTGAAGGTGTTCAACTGGCTCGCGACGATGTGGCGCGGCTCGATGACGTTCGAAACGCCGATGATGTTCGCGATCGGCTTCCTGTTCGTGTTCACGTTCGGCGGCCTGACGGGCCTGATGCTGGCGATGGCGCCGCTCGACATCCAGTACCACGGCACTTACTTCGTGGTCGCGCACTTCCACTACGTGCTGGTGGCCGGTTCCCTGTTCGCGCTGTTCGCGGGCTGGTACTACTGGTCGCCGAAGTGGACGGGCTGGATGTACAACGAGACGCGCGGCAAGATCCACTTCTGGTCGTCGATGATCTTCTTCAACCTGACGTTCTTCCCGATGCACTTCGTCGGCCTCGCGGGCATGCCGCGTCGCTATGCGGACTACCCGGCGCAGTTCACCGACTTCAACCAGATCGCGACGATCGGTGCATTCGGTTTCGGCCTCGCGCAGGTGTACTTCCTGTTCGCGGTCGCGCTGCCGGCCTACCGTGGCGGCGGCGACCTCGAAAAGGCGTCGGACAAGCCGTGGGACGGCGCGACGGGCCTCGAATGGACGGTGCCGAGCCCGGCTCCGTTCCACACGTTCGAGCAACCGCCGCACGTGGAATAAGTTACGCCGTGCGTTCCGCCGCTGCCTGCCGTGCAGGCAGGCGCGGCGGGCGCCGGACCGAAGTTTCAGCGCAGTTTCAGCGAAGTTCCAGATGAACCGGAATCCACAAGAAAGACGAACGCCCGAGCAGATTCGCGCGGGCAACAAGCGGCTCGGCCTCATCCTGCTCGTCATCGCCGCCGTTTTCTTTGTGGGTGTCGTGATCAAGCAGTGGTGGCTGTCCACTCACTGATGCAGCAACTGACGCAGTAGCGAGGAAGTAGTCGTATGTCGAAGCCGGAAGAAGGCGCCGTCGATCGGGCGTTCAATCGTTCGATGCTGGTGAAGCTCTTCGTCGTCGCCGCACTGATGTTCGGCTTCGGCTTCGCGCTGATTCCGATGTATCGCGCGATTTGCCAGATCACCGGCATCAACAATCTGGTGCAGCGCGATGTCAGCGCGCGCGAAGCGAAGAGCTCGCAGGTCGACTACGGCCGCACGGTGTCGGTGGAGTTCGATGCGAATGCGCGCGGCCCGCTCGGTTTCAAGCCGGAGCACAACAGCCTCGACGTGCATCCGGGCGAGCTGACGACGATCGTCTACGACGTGACCAACGGGCAGGCCCGGTCGGTGGTGGCGCAGGCGATTCCGAGCTACGCGCCGAAGCAGGCGACGGAGTTCTTCAAGAAGATCGAGTGTTTTTGCTTCACGCAGCAGACGCTGGCCGCGAACGAGTCGCGCAAGATGCCGGTGGTGTTCGTGATCGATCCGAAACTGCCGAAGGACGTGAAGACGATCACGCTGTCGTACACGTTCTTCGAGCTCAATACGCCGGCCGCGCCGGCGCCGGCGCCGCGCAAGAGCGCGGAGCAGGGCGCGGCGAAACCGGCCGCATGACCACGGAGACGGGGCGATGACGGAGACCAAGCGGAGCGGGACGTTCGGCCAGGCGGTACGGGCGGTGTTGTGGTCGTTCTTCGGGGTGCGCAAGCGGCGCGATCTCGAAGCCGATGCGACGCAGCTCAATCCGTTGCACGTGCTGATCGTCGCGTTGATCGCGGCCGGCATGTTCATCGGCGTGCTGATCCTGATCGTGCGTGCGGTCGTGGGCTGACGCCCGCGGCGACGAAAGAATGCAGTGCGTGGCGCCCCGGGCGCCGCGTACGGGAAAGAGTGGCGGCCGTCGCGCCGCGCCAGAAATAAGACCGGAGCGGTTTCCGGTACACAAATTGGACTGAAGTGGAGAATCAAGCATGAGCGGTCAAAACCAGACCCCGTACTATTTCGTGCCGCATCCGTCGCAGCATCCGATCAGCGCGGCCGTCGGCCTGCTGGTCATGCTTGGGTCGGTGGCGCTGTGGCTCAACGGTCACGACTGGGCGCCGTTTACGGCGCTGCTCGGGCTGCTGTGGCTGCTCTTCACGCTGTATCACTGGTTCGGTGACGCGATTTCCGAGTCGGAAGGCGGTCATTACGGCAAGAACGTCGACAAGTCGTACCGCTGGAGCATGAGCTGGTTCATCTTCTCCGAAGTGATGTTCTTCGGCGCATTCTTCGGCGCGCTGTTCTACGCACGTGAAATCGCGCTGCACCAGCTCGGCAGCCTCGACTACAAGCTGATTTGGCCGGACTTCTCCGCCGTGTGGCCGAACGAAGGGCCGGGCGCGCTCGCCGGTCACTTCAAGACGATGGGGCCGTGGCCGATCCCGACGCTGAACACCGCGCTGCTGCTGTCGTCGGGCGTCACGCTGACGATCTCGCACCATGCGCTGCGCGACGATCACCGCAAGAAGGCGATCGCATGGCTCGCCGCGACGCTCGTGTTCGGTGTCTGCTTCCTGTTCCTGCAGGGCTTCGAGTACTACCACGCGTACAACGAACTGAACCTCACGCTGAATTCGGGTGTCTATGGCTCGACGTTCTTCCTGCTGACGGGCTTCCACGGTTTCCACGTGTTCCTCGGCGGCACGATGCTCGCGGTGGTGCTGGTGCGGATGATCCGCGGCCACTTCAAGCCGGATCACCATTTCGCATTCGAAGGCGCCGCGTGGTACTGGCACTTCGTCGACGTCGTCTGGCTCGGCCTGTACGTCGTCGTCTACTGGCTGTAAATGGAACGACGGCCCGCGCAGCGATGCGCGGGCCGTTTCAGATTGGCGGGGTGCGGGCAGCTGACGGTTGCCGCGCGCCCGACGCCACCGGGCGCCGCCGCGACTCAGTCAGGCGGCGCTTTTGCTTGGCGGCGCCGGTGTGCGGCGATATGTCACAGCGGCTGCTGTGGCGCCCGCAGACGCAGCACCGGCTGCCGCAGCGTCGGCTGCCGCGGCATCGGCCGCCGCACCGAATCCATCAACGCCCGATGGGCAGGCCGGTCGAATGGATCCAGCCCATCCAGTTCGCGAACAGGATGAACAGGAACAGCGACACCGACAGCCCGACGCGGGTGGCGAGCGACCAGGCCATGCGTTTCGTGTGGCCTCGGTCGTGCATCATGAAGTAGAGCGCCGAGCCCATGCTGGCGATGATCAGGACGAAGGCGATGGGAACGAGGATGTGCATGACACGAACCGGACGACGGCAATTCGACAGGAAGCGGATAATTATCGCACTTCGCTTTCGCGGCTGCGGCCGGTGGGCGGCGCGATGAAGATCCGCTGGCTGCCCGCGCTGCTGATACTCGCCGTCGTCGCCGCGGCGATCCGCCTCGGCTTCTGGCAGCGCGACCGCGCGCATCAGAAGGAGGCGCTGCAGGCGGACATCGTGCGCTACGAGCACGCCGCGCCGGTCGACCTGGGCGCGCAGCCGGTTGCGCTGGCGTCGATCGAGTTTCACCGCGTGCGGGCGAAAGGCCGCTTCATGCCCGAGCAGGTGGTGTTCCTCGACAATCGGCCGTATAACGACCAGCCGGGTTTTTACGTCGTGATGCCGTTTAAACTCGCGGGCGGCGGCGTCGTGCTGGTGAATCGCGGCTGGCTGCCGCGCAACATCGCCGATCGCACGGCGATCGAGCCGTTTTCGACGCCCGCGGGCGACATCGAGATCGAAGGCATCGCGCGCGCCGACGCGTCGCGTGCGTTCGAGCTCGGCGAAGGCGGCTCGGCCGCGCACCAGAAGATCCGCCAGAACCTGGACGTGGCCGCGTATGCGAAGGAAACCGGCTTGCCGCTGCAGCCGTTCGTGATCCAGCAGACGAGCGACGACGGCGACCGGCTCGTGCGCGACTGGCCGGCCGCGACGACCGGCGTCGAGCGCAATTACGGTTACATGTTTCAGTGGTGGGGCATCGCCGCAGCCGCGCTCGGTTTCGGCCTGTACGCCGCGCGGCGGGCGGCGAAGAAGTCGGCCGACGCGTGAGCGCGGTGCCCGGACGCGGCGACGGCGCCGCGGGTTCGTTTCGAGAGGTTTGATTTGTCCATGCAATCTTCCCGTCAGGGTCCGGCCGCGACGCCGGTTTCGCCGGCGGCGCGCAAGCGCGGCCGCTGGATGCTCGTGCTGCTCGGGCTCGTGTGCGCGGCGCCGATCATCGCGTCGTACTTCACCTATTACGTGATCAAGCCGAAGGGCGGCTCGACCAACTACGGCACGCTGATCGAGCCGCAGCGGCCGATCCCGGCCGACCTGCAGGTCACCGACGAAACCGGCAGGACGGTGCCGCTGGCGTCGCTGCGCGGCGTGTGGCTGTTCGTGATGACCGACCGCAGCGCATGCGACGATGCCTGCGCGCAGAAGCTCTATTTCATGCGCCAGATCCGCGTCACGCAGGCGGGCGAGCGCCACCGGCTGACGATGGTGTGGCTGCGCAGCGATGCGGGCGCGATTCCGCCGAAGGTGCTCGAGGCCTACCCGGACACGCGGCGGCTGGTCGCCGATCCGGACGCGGTCGCCGCATGGCTGCCGGCCGACGCGGGCACGACGGACAGCGATCACCTCTACCTGGTCGATCCGAACGGCAACCTGATGATGCGTTTCCCGAAGAACCCGAACCCCAGCAAGATCAAGACGGACGTCACGAAGTTGCTGAAGTGGTCGAGCATCGGTTAAGGCGACACAACGAGGCACACATTCGATGTCGTATCTACTGCAACTCGGCCTGATCGGCCTGTGCATCGCGCTGCTGCCGCTGTCGTACGTGTGGGTGAAGGCCGACGACGACAAGTTCCGCAAGCTGGTGTGGGTCACCACCTTCATGACGCTGGACCTCGTGATGTTCGGCGGCTTCACGCGTCTCACCGATTCGGGCCTCGGCTGCCCCGACTGGCCGGGCTGCTACGGCACGTCGTCGCCGTTCATCGCGCACGCGGCGATCACGGCCGCCCACCAGGCGATGCCGAGCGGCCCCGTCAGCATGTCGAAGGCGTGGATCGAGATGATCCACCGCTATTTCGCGATGGCGATCGGCGTGCTGATCATCGCGCAGGTGGTGATCGCGTGGTCGGCGCGGCTGCGCCGCCGCCCGCTGTCGGTGTCGCCGTGGTGGCCGACGAGCCTGCTGCTGCTGATCGTCGTGCAGGGCGCGTTCGGCGCGTGGACCGTCACGATGAAGCTGCAGCCGGTGATCGTCACGACCCATCTGCTGCTCGGCCTCGCGCTGCTCGGCACGCTCGGCTGGCTCGCGGCGCGGCAGACGCCGCTGCCCGCGCATGATCCGGAGGCCGGCCGCTACCGCGCCGCCGCACTCGCCGCGCTGGTGTTGCTGGTCGTGCAGATCGCGCTCGGCGGCTGGGTGAGCACGAACTACGCGGTGCTCGCGTGCACCGACTTCCCGACCTGCAACGGCCAGTGGATTCCGCCGATGAATTTCGGCCAGGGCTTCCATCTGTGGCGCGCGCTCGGGATGACGAAGGACGGCGACGCGATCACGCAGGACGCGCTGGTCGCGATCCACTGGACGCACCGCACGTTCGCGTTCGTCGTCGTCGCGTATCTGGTCGCGTTCGCGCTGAAGATGCGCCGCTTCGAGTCGCTGCGGCGGCCGGCGAACGGCGTGCTGCTGGTCGTGCTGCTGCAGTTTCTGACGGGCCTGACCAACATCGTGCTGCAGTGGCCGCTGCCGGTCGCCGTCGCGCACAACGGCGGCGCCGCGATCCTGCTGCTGCTCGTCGTCATGTTAAACTTTCGCATCCTTTCAAGCCGCCCCGGCCGTGTCGTGCAGCCCGCGCGCGACGCCGCCCCGGCGTGACCGCCCCCATGCAAAGCATCCTCTCCCAATCGCCCGGTAGCCGGTTTTCGCAGTACATGGCGCTGACGAAGCCGCGTGTCACGCAGCTCGCGGTGTTCTGCGCGGTGATCGGCATGTTCCTCGCGACGCCGGGCATGGTGCCGTGGCGCGTGCTGATCGGCGGTACGGTCGGCATCTGGCTGCTGGCCGGCGCCGCGTTCGCGATCAATTGTCTGGTCGAGCAGAAGATCGACGCGATGATGCGCCGTACCGCGTGGCGGCCGTCCGCGCGCGGCGAGATCACGACGCCGCAGATCCTGCTGTTCTCGGCCGTGCTCGGCAGCATCGGCGCATGGACGCTCTACACGTTCACGAACCCGCTGACGATGTGGCTGACGATCGCGACGTTCGTCGGCTACGCGGTGATCTACACGCTGCTGCTCAAGCCGATGACGCCGCAGAACATCGTGATCGGCGGCGCGTCGGGCGCGATGCCGCCGGCGCTCGGCTGGGCCGCGGTCACCGGCGCGGTGCCGGGCGACGCGTGGATTCTCGTGCTGATCATCTTCGTGTGGACGCCGCCGCATTTCTGGGTGCTCGCGCTCTATCGCCGCAAGGATTACGAAAACGCGGGGCTGCCGATGCTGCCGGTCACGCACGGCGAGCAATACACGCGGCTGCACATCCTGCTGTACACGGTGATCCTGTTCGCCGTCACGCTGATGCCGTTCATTTCCGGCATGAGCGGCGCCGTCTACCTGACGAGCGCGGTGCTGCTCGGCGCGGTGTTCCTCGCGTATGCGTGGAAGATCTACCGCGACTATTCGGATGCGCTCGCCCGCAAGGCGTTCCGCTACTCGATCGTCTACCTGTCGCTGCTGTTCGCCGCGCTGCTCGTCGATCACTATGCGCGCCCGTTGCTCGGCGTGTAACTGCACGGTTTGAACGCAATGCTCCATTCACGGTTCGGGCGCCGCGCGCGCCAAGGCTGGCTGCTCGCGTGCGCGTTCGCCGCCGCGACGCTGCTCGCCGGTTGCGACAACGCGCCGAAATTCCAGAATCTCGACATCACCGGCAATACGCAGTTCGGCACCGACTTCTCGCTGCCCGACACCGCCGGCAAGGTGCGCACGCTCGCCGACTTCAAGGGCCGCGCGGTCGTGATGTTCTTCGGCTATACGCACTGTCCGGACGTGTGCCCGACCACGATGGCCGAGCTGTCCGAGGCGCTGAAGCAGCTGGGCCCCGATGCGGCGAAGCGGGTGCAGGTGCTGTTCGTCACCGTCGATCCGGAGCGCGACACGCCGGCGCTGCTCGGCCAGTACGTGCCCGCGTTCGATCCGTCGTTCATCGGGCTGCGGCCGGCCGACGAAGCGCAGCTCAAGAAGGTCACGAAGGACTTCCGCGTGTACTACGCGAAGGTGCCCGGCAAGACGCCCGGCAGCTACACGATGGATCACACCGCCGCGAGCTACGTGTTCGATCGCGACGGCAAGCTGCGCCTGTTCGTGCGCGACGGCCAGGGCCCCGGCCCGTGGGTCCACGACCTGAAACTGCTGGTCGACTGAGCGGCGCCAAGCCGCCTCGGCGCCTCGGCGCCCGGGCCGCTGCCCGGCGCGACGCGTGACGGCGCCGCCGTCACGCCTGCTTCCCTCTTTCCTGTCCGATTGCGATGCACGATGCGCGTGCGCACGTCGTGCGCGCGTGCGTTCATGCGCCGCCGCGTCGGTCACGGCAGCGCCGGCACGTTGAAACCCTGCGCGGCGCGCGTGATCCGGAATTCGGTGACGCGATAGGTCGCGAGCCCTTCGGTCACGAACGGATCGGTGGCGAGAATCGCGTCGAGTTCGTCGCGGTCGATGCGCGCGGCGAGAATCACGCCGCCTTCGCGCGGCACCTTCGGCCCCGCCGCGATGAAGATGCCGCGCTCGAACAGCGGCTGCAGATACGCGCGATGGCGTTCGAGTGCATCGTCGATGCGCTCGAGCGACGCGTGGTACTGGATGTCGATGACGTACATGGATGATCCCGGAATGGCGCCGGCGCGCTGCGCGCCGGTCAGCCGGTCTTTGTAGCACAGGCGCGCACCGGTGTCGTGCCGTGCGCCGGCCGGTTGTATTCAAGTCGTAAGCGTCGCTGCCGTAAATACGTACGCAACCGTTTGCGCGCGGCTGGCCGTCGGCGCGCAGCGGGGCATGACTTCGACAACAAGGCACGTAGATGAGCAGAATGAGTTTGAACCGCAAGCTGTGGCTCGCGCTTGCGCTGGTATGGATCGGTCTGCTGGGCGTAGGCGCATGGAGCGCATACGAGACGCGCGCGACGATGCTCGCCGAACGCAAGCAAGGCATCGCGAATCTCGTCGATTCGGCGGCCGGCATCGTGGCCGCGTATCACGCGCTCGCGCAGAGCGGCACGCTGCCCGAGGCCGACGCGAAGCGCGACGCGCTCGCGAGCCTCGCCGCGATGCGCTACGGCGAGTCGGGCTACGTGTTCGTGATGGATTCGAAGCCGGTCGTGCTGATGCACCCGACGTTGCCGAAACTGGTCGGCACGCAGGTCGGCGATTATCTCGATCCGGACGGCAAGCCGCTGTTCGTCACGATCCTGAACGCCGCGAAGGCGACCGGCAGCGGCTTCGCCGAGTATCGCGGGCGACTGCCGCACAGCGAGACCGCGGTGCCGAAGATCAGCTACGTGACGCGCTTCGCGCCGTGGGACTGGAACATCTCGAGCGGCGTGTTCCTGAAGGACATCGATACCGTCTACTACCGCACGCTGTTCGGCCACCTCGCGGTCGTGCTGGTGATCGGCTTCGTGATCAGCGCGGCGATGCTCGTGATCATCCGCAACGTGCGCGGCAGCCTGGGCGGCGAGCCGGACGAAGCGGCCGCGCTGGCGGCCCGCATCGCGCAGGGCGACCTCACGCAGCCGGTGCCGGTGCGCGCGGACGACCGCACCAGCATGATGGCCGCGATGCGCGACATGCAGGCGCGCCTGCAGGCGACGATCGGCGGGATTCGTCAGTCGGCGGAGTCGATCGCGTCGGCGAGCCGCGAGATCGCGTCGGGCAACAACGACCTGTCGCAGCGCACCGAGGAGCAGGCCGCGTCGCTCGAGGAAACGGCCGCGAGCATGGAGCAGTTGACCGCGACGGTGAAGCAGAACGCCGACAACGCGCGGCAGGCGAGCGGGCTCGCGAACAACGCGTCGGAGATCGCGCGCACCGGCCACGACGTCGTGAGCCGCGTGATCGGCACGATGGGGCAGATCGACGACAGTTCGCGCAAGATCGCCGACATCATCGGCGTGATCGAGGGCATTGCGTTCCAGACCAACATCCTCGCGCTGAACGCGGCGGTCGAGGCGGCCCGCGCGGGCGAGCAGGGACGCGGCTTCGCGGTGGTCGCGGGCGAGGTGCGCTCGCTCGCGCAGCGCAGCGCGACGGCCGCGAAGGAGATCCGCGCGCTGATCGTCGATTCGGTCGAGCGCGTGCGCAACGGCTCGGCGCTGGTCGGCCAGGCCGGCACGACGATGGGGGAGATCCTGCAGGCCGTCGCGCGTGTGACCGACATCATGGGCGAGATCGCGGCCGCGTCGGAGGAGCAGGCAAGCGGCATCACGCAGGTCGGGCGCGCCGTCACGCAGATGGACCAGGTGACGCAGCAGAACGCGGCGCTCGTCGAGGAGGCCGCGGCCGCCGCCGCGTCGCTGCAGGAGCAGGCCGGGCGGCTGCGCGAGGCGATCGGCGCGTTCCGCGTCGCCGAGGCGGCCGGCGGCGCGCGCTGACTCATCCGGCCGGCGGCCGGTGGCCGTGGCGGCGGTCGTTCGTCGGCCCCGTTGCGGTGCATACATATATGAGCGGGATGTATTTCACTTCCGCGCGATCCTGTGACACCATTTGCCCCTTCCTGCGAGTCCGGGGATACCCGTATCGCGCCCCTATTTCAGTTAGCAACGAAGTGAGAAACAGATGAAGCGTCGCAGTCTCCTGAAGGTATTTTCCGTGGTGGCCACCGGTGCCGCGCTGACGCTGTCGGCGGGCGCCCACGCCGAAGACAAGGTGATCAAGGTCGGCACGGTCGCCGGCCCGGATGCGCAGGTGTGGCAGGTCGTGCAGAAGGTCGCGAAGGAGAAGCAAGGCCTGAACGTGAAGGTCATCGAGTTCAACGACTACGTGCAGCCGAACGCGGCGCTCGACGCGGGCGACCTCGATGCGAACAGCTTCCAGCACCAGCCCTACCTCGACAGCCAGGTGAAGCAGCGCGGCTACAAGATCGTCAGCGCAGGCCTGACCTACATCTCGCCGATCGGCGTGTATTCGAAGAAGTTCAAGGCGCTGAAGGATCTGCCGCAAGGCGCGAAGCTCGCGGTGCCGAACGATCCGTCGAACGAGAACCGCGCGCTGCTGCTGCTGCAGACGCAAGGCGTGATCAAGCTGAAGGCCGGCGCCGGCACGGGCGGCAACAACGCGACGGTGCTCGACATCGCCGAGAACCCGAAGAAGCTGAAGATCTCCGAGCTCGACGCCGCGCAACTGCCGCGCGTGCTGTCGGACGTCGACGCGGCCGTGATCAACACGAACTACGCGCTCGCCGCGAACCTGCAGCCGACCAAGGACGCGATCGCGCTCGAATCGCTGACGAGCCCGTATGCGAACCTGATCGCCGTGCGCGCGAAGGACAAGGACCAGCCGTGGGTGAAGAAGCTGGTCAGCGCGTACCAGTCGCCGGAAGTGCGCGAATTCATCAAGAAGCAGTTCAAGGGCTCGATGGTCGCGTCGTTCTGAACGCCGCACACCGGTCCGATTGCCGACCCGAAGGGCCTGCCGCGCGCAGGCCCTTTTTCATTGGGGCGGGTGCTGGCCCGTGGCCGCTGGCGGCGCGTGCGGCATGCGCTGCGTTCATCTGACGAAAGGCCGGTTTCGTGCCGAGACTGTGCGACGCGGGCGCATTGCCATATACTGTATATCCATACAGTTGTGGGTGGCGTCATGCTCGCATCCTCCATTTCTCCCGAATCCCTTCATCCGTCGCTGTGGCGCGGCTCGCAGCTCGCGCGCGGCGGCCCGCGCACGATCGACACGGGCTTCGCGTCGCTGTCCGCCGAGCTGCCGGGCGGCGGCTGGCCGGTCGGCGCACTCGTCGAGCTGCTGGCCGCGCAGCCGGGCTGCGGCGAGATGCGCCTGCTCGCGCCCGCGCTCGCGCAGTCGGTCAGCGCGCGGCGTCCGCTCGCGCTGGTCGCGCCGCCCCATGCGCCGCATGCGAGCGCGCTGGCCGCCCTCGGCGTGCCGTCCGATGCGCTGCTGTGGCTGCGCGCGGGCAGCCGTACCGACGCGTTGTGGGCCGCCGAGCAGGCGCTCAAGACGGGCTGCTGCGGAGCGCTGCTGCTGTGGCAGGACGCGCGGCCCGATGCGCTGCGGCGCCTGCATCTGGCGGCCGCGCGCACCGGCGACACGCTGTTCGTGATGCTGCGCGCGCTGTCGGCCGTGCGGCAGCCGTCGCCGGCCGTGCTGCGCGTCGCGCTGCATCCGGTGCCGGGCGGCGTGTCGCTCGACATCGTCAAGCGTCGCGGGCCCGCGCGCAGCGAACCGCTCGCGCTCGAATTGCCGTCGCCCATCGTGGAGAGCCGCTATGCGCGTCTTGCTCGGCATCCATCTGCCGCGCCTGCCGCTCGACGTGTGCGCCCCGCCGCCGTCTGACGCAGAAGCCGGCGCGGCCGGCTGCGCGGTGCTCGAGCAGGGCGTCGTGCTGATTGCCGACGCGCCCGCGCGCCGGCACGGCGTGCGCGCGGGCATGAAGCGCGGCGGCGTGCTGACGCTCGCGCCCGGCACGCGGCTCGTCGAGCGCGATCCGGCGCGCGAGGCCGACGCGCTGCGCGCCGTCGCGCTCGCGTTGCTGCGCTTCTCGCCGTGCGTCGCGCTCGACGACGAAGCGACGCTGATCGTCGACGTCGGCCCGAGCCTGCGGCTGTTCGGCGGCTTGCCGTCGCTGTGCCGCCAGGTGCGCGCGACGCTCGCGGCGCTCGGCTATGCGGCGCACCTGTCGGCCGCGCCGACCGGGCGCGGCGCGTGGCTGCTCGCGCGCACGTCGGCGCGTGCGCGGGTGCGGCGCCGCGTGGCGCGACCGGCTTCGCTCGGCCGCACGCTCGATCGGTTGCCGTGCGTGCTGCTGCCGGATGCGCGTCCGTATGCGGGCTGGCTCGACGGCCTCGGCTGCCGCACGTTCGCCGATCTGCGCGCGCTGCCGCGCGCCGGGCTGCAGCGCCGCTGCGGGCCCGCGCTGCTCGCGGCGCTCGATCGCGCGTACGGCGATGCGCTCGAACCGCTCGCATGGATGACGGTGCCGCCCGTCTTCGACGTGCGGCTCGAGCTGCCGGAGCGCGTCGAATACGCGCAAGCCGTGCTGTTCGCCGCGCAGCGGCTCGTGGTGCAGCTCTGCGGCTGGCTGGCCGCGCGCCAGCTGTCGCTCGCCGCGATGACGTTCGATCTCGAGCACGAGCGCGGCCGCCAGGCCGTGCCGCCGACCGCGCTGGAGCTCGCGTTCGCCGCGCCCGTGCGCGACGAAGCGCACTTCATGCGGCTGCTCGGCGAGCGGCTCGCGCGCGTCGAGCTGCCGGCCGCGGTGATCGCGGTGCGGCTGAAGGCCACGCGCGTCGAATCGGTCGCGCCGCCGGCCGACGATCTGTTTCCGGAGCCGGGCGGCACGCGCGAGACGCGCGCGCGGCTGTTCGAGCTGCTGTCGGCGCGGCTCGGCGCGGACAACGTGCTGCGCGCGGCGCGCGTCGCCGATCACCGTCCGGAGGCCGCCAACCGCTGGCTGCCGCTCGACGCGCAGGCGGGCAAGGCCGCGGCCGGGCCGCCCGACGCGCCGCCGCGTCCCGCATGGCTGCTGGCCGAGCCGTTGCCGCTGCTGATGCGCGGCGAGCGGCCGGTATTCCATACGCCGCTCAGGATGATGTCGTCGGCCGAGCGGATCGAAGGCGGCTGGTTCGACGGGCAGCACGTGGCGCGCGACTACCACGTCGCGCACGACGAAGCGGGCGCGTGCTACTGGGTGTTCCTCGAGCGTTCCGAAAGCGCGGCCGAGCCGCGCTGGTTCCTGCACGGCCTGTTCGGGTGAGCGACGATGGCCGCGCAAATCACCTGGCTGCCCGACTACGCGGAGTTGTTCTGCCGCTCGAACTTCTCGTTCCTGCATGGCGCGTCGCATGCGGAGGAGCTCGTCGCGCGCGCGGCGGAGCTCGGCTATCGCGGCCTCGCGATCACCGACGAATGCTCGCTGGCCGGCGCGCCGCGCATGCATGTCGCCGCGCAGGCGCAAGGGCTGCTGCTCGTCGTCGGCGCGTATTTCGCCGTCACGCCCGATGAGGTCGCGCCGGGCCACGATCCGGGGCCCGGCGCCTTCGGGCTCGTGCTGCTCGCGCAGAACCGCGAGGGCTACGGCAATCTTGCCGAGCTGATTTCCTGGCGGCGCATGGCGGCGCCGAAGGGCACCTACACGCTGACGTCGCGGATGCTGTCGGCGCCGCCTGCGGCATTCGCACACCTGCGCGGCATGCCCGACTGTTTCGCGATCCTCGTGCCCGTGTATCCGGTGCGCGCCGACGTGCTCGATGCGCAGGTCGCATGGTTTCGCGCGACCTTCGGCGAGCGCGCACGGCTCGGGCTCGTGCAGTTGCAGCGCGCGCTCGACGGCGCGCAGCGCGAGGAGATCCGCGCGGCCGGCGAGCGGCGCGGCGTGCCCGTCGTCGCGCTCGGCGACGTGACGATGCACCGGCGCTCGTGCAAGCCGTTGCAGGACGTGATGACGGCGATCCGCGTCGGCATGCCGGTGGCCGAGTGCGGTTACGCGCTGGCGCCGAATGCCGAGCAGCACCTGCGGTCGCGGCAGCGCATCGGGCAGCTGTACTCGCCGGACGAGATAGCGCAAACCTGCGAGATTCTCGACGCGTGCGATTTCGAGCTCGGCTCGCTGCGCTACGAGTATCCCGACGAGATCGTGCCGGCGGGGCTCACGCCGACGCGCTATCTGGAACAGGAAACCCTCGCCGGGGCGCGCGCGCGGTATCCACGCGGGGTTCCCGAGAAGGTCGCGAAGCTGATCCGCCATGAGCTCGACCTGATCGCGAAGCTGAGCTACGAGCCGTTCTTCCTGACCGTCTACGACATCGTCAAATTCGCGCGCAGCCGGAACATCCTGTGCCAGGGCCGCGGCTCGGCCGCGAATTCGGTCGTCTGCTATTGCCTCGGCATCACCGAGGTCGATCCCGATCAGAGCACGATGCTGTTCGAGCGCTTCATCAGCGAGAAGCGCGGCGAGCCGCCCGACATCGACGTCGACTTCGAGCACCAGCGCCGCGAAGAGGTGATTCAGCACATCTACCGGAAGTACGGCAAGGATCGCGCGGCGATCGCCGCCGCCGTCTCGACCTACCGCCCGCGCGGCGTGCTGCGCGAAACCGGCAAGGCGCTCGGCGTCGATCCGATGCTGGTCGACCGCGTCGCGAAGGCGCACCGCTGGTTCGACGGCAGCCGCGATCTGCTGAAGCAGTTCGCGTCGACCGGGCTCGATCCGGCCACGCCGCTGATCGCCACGTGGGCCACGCTCGCCGCGCGGCTGCTGAACTTTCCGCGCCACCTGTCGCAGCACTCGGGCGGCTTCGTGATCAGCCGCGGCAAGCTCACGCGGCTCGTGCCGGTCGAGAACGCGGCGATGGACGGGCGGCGCGTGATCCAGTGGGACAAGGACGATCTCGAAGCGCTCGGCCTGATGAAGGTCGACGTGCTCGCGCTCGGCATGCTGTCGGCGCTGCATCGCGCCTTCGACCTGCGCACCGCGTGGCGCGGCCCGCAGCCGGACGGCGAGCCGTTCACGATGAAGCACGTCCCGCAGGACGACGAGGCGACTTACGACATGATCTGCCGGGCCGATACGGTGGGCGTGTTCCAGATCGAGTCGCGCGCGCAGATGTCGATGCTGCCGCGGCTGAAGCCGCGCAACTACTACGACCTCGTCGTCCAGGTGTCGATCGTGCGGCCCGGGCCGATCCAGGGCGGCGCCGTGCATCCGTACCTGAAGCGGCGCCGGATCATGTCCGGCGAGGAGCAAGGCAAGGTCACCTATCCGAGCGACGCGCTCAAGGAGGTGCTCGAGCGCACCCTCGGCGTGCCGATCTTCCAGGAGCAGGTGATGCAGATCGCGATCGTCGCGGCGGGCTTCACGCCGGGCGAGGCCGACGAGCTGCGGCGCGCGATGGCCGCGTGGAAGCGCAAGGGCAATCTTGAGAAGTATCACGACAAGATCGTCGAAGGGATGCTCGCGCGCAATTACACCCGCGAATTCGCCGAGCAGATCTTCGAGCAGATCAAGGGCTTCGGCGAATACGGCTTCCCCGAAAGCCACGCGGCGAGCTTCGCGAAACTCGCGTATGCGAGCAGCTGGCTCAAGTGCCACGAGCCCGCGATCTTCGTCGCGGCGCTGCTGAACAGCCAGCCGATGGGTTTCTATGCGCCCGCGCAGCTCGTGCAGGACGCGAAGCGCCACGGCGTGCAGGTGCTGCCGGCCGACGTCACGCAAAGCGGCTGGGAGACGTCGCTCGAAGCGCTGCCCGGTCAGCCGCCGCCACACGGCCAGCCGGCGGTGCGGCTCGGCCTGGCGCTCGTGCGCGGGCTCGGCGAGGCGGCCGCGCGGCGCATCGAGGCCGCGCGCGCGGCCGGCCCGTTCGACAGCGTCGACGCGCTCGCGCGCCGCGCGCAGCTCGAGCGGCGCGATCTCGAGGCGCTCGCCGCCGCGAACGCGCTGGCGGCGCTCGCCGGCCATCGCCGCGACGCATTGTGGCAGGCCGTCGCCGCGGCGCCCGAGCGCGACCTGCTCGCCGCCGCGCCGATCGACGAAACGGAGCAGCCGGCGCTCGGCGCGCCGTCCGAAGCCGACGACATCCTCGCCGACTATCACACCATCGGCCTGACGCTGAACCGCCATCCGGTCGCGCTGCTGCGGCCCGCGTTGCGCGCGCAGCGGCTGTCGTCCGCGGCCGAGCTGCGCGACCGTCCCGACGGCCGGCTCGCGCGCGCGTGCGGGCTCGTGATCGCGCGGCAGATGCCGGGCACCGCGAAGGGCGTGATGTTCATGACGCTCGAAGACGAAACGGGCTGCGTGAACGTGATCGTGCGGCCCGAGCTGCTCGCCCGGCAGCGGCGCGAAACGCTTGACTCGCGGCTGCTCGCTGCGTCGGGCGTGTGGCAGGTCGTCAGCGACGTGAGGCACCTCGTCGCGCAGCATTTCGAGGATCTGACGCCGCTGCTCGGCGGCCTGCGCACGTCGAGCCGGGAATTTCACTGAGGGCGCGACAGAGGGCGGGGCGTGTCGATTGCCGCTCACCGCTCACCGCGAAACGCTCATCCATACACCGGTCATCCCGGCTCACCCGCACCCCGCTCGGTCGCATGCATACCAGTGGCCCTAACTGGTTCTATTCCGGTATCGTTTTTGCCTCGTTTCGCACGCCGAGGCGAGGCTGCAACCCGTCCCTTTGCATACCACTCCGGGTAAATACCTATCCCGCATCGCCTTGTAAACAAAGGACTTATTGCGACTAAACCGCTTGTCGGACAAGGCTTTCCGCGATTTCCACGAGTCTAATACCAGTTCGTTGACTGGTATTATTGTGGTTATATAATGCGTTCACTTTCGACGGCTCGACGGCTCGACGGCTCGACGGCTCGACGGCTCGACGGCTCGACGGCTCGACGGCCGTCGTCCGACCCGCGGAGGCATATGGAAACCGGCTGCTCCGAACTGGCGCCCGATCCCCTCGACGACACGCCGCTGTATCTGCAGCTCGCCCGCAATCTGGCGAGCGCGATCCACGCTGGCGCGTGGCGCGCGGGCGAGGCGCTGCCGTCGGAGCGGCTGCTGTCGGACACGGTCGGCGTATCGCGCATCACGGCGCGCCGCGCGCTCGCGCTGCTGGTCGAGCAGGGGCTGATCCGGCGGGTGCGCGGGGCGGGCAGCTTCATCACGCCGCGCGTCGCCGATCCGCTGTCGCGGCTCGTCGGCTTCACCGAGAAGATGCGGCAGCGCGGCTTCATCCCCGATTCGGTGTGGCTCGCGCGCACGCTGCGCGTCGCGAGTCGCGACGAAATCGCGCATCTGGGGCTCGCGCCGGGCGCGACGGTCGCGCGGCTCGAGCGGCTGCGCCGCGCGGACGGCACCGTGATGGCCGTCGAGCACTCGACGCTGCCGGCCGCGGTGCTGCCCGATCCGCAGGCGCTCGGCGCATCGCTGTACGACTATCTGGAGGCGCGCGGGTCGAGCGTCGTGCGCGCGCTGCAGCACTTTCGCGCGGCCAACGCGACGCACGAGATCGCGAAATGGATGGGCGTGAAGCCGGGCGCGGCGCTGCTCGTGATCAGGCGGATCGGCTATGGCGCCGATCAGCGCGCGCTCGAAGTGACCGAATCGTATTGCCGCGACGACTATTACGACTTCGTCGCCGAACTGAAACGCTGACGCGCGAGACTGCGCGCGCCACCCGACTGGAACGCAATGCAACGCAACGGAACGCAATCGCGCGCAACGCATCCCAACGAACTGGCACATCGCGACGCGGCGCTCCGCGTCACCGGATCATCAAGAGAAACGTCATGCTGACTGGCAACATCCTCACCCCCGACGGCTGGATTCACGGCTCGCTCGACAGCGAGAACGGCCGCATCACGATGGTCGACGGCACGCCCGCCGACCCGGCCAACAACGACGCGCCGTACATCCTGCCCGGCTTCATCGATCTGCACGTGCACGGCGGCGGCGGCGCCGACGTGATGGAAGGCGGCGACGCGATCGAGACGATCGCGCGCACCCACGCGCAGTTCGGCACGACGAGCCTGCTCGCCACCACGATGACCGCGCCGCGCGACGAGCTGATGGAAGTCGTCGCGAACCTCGGCACCGCCGCGCGCGCGCGCACGCCGGGCGGCGCACGCGTGCTCGGCGTGCATCTCGAAGGGCCGTACATCAACCCCGGCAAGCTCGGCGCGCAACCGGACGCGGCCGTGTCGGCCGTGCTCGACGAAGTGCTGAAATACCTGTCGATCGCGCCGATCCGCGTGGTCACGCTTGCCCCGGAGATCGCCGGCCACATCGAGATCATCGGCGAGATGGCCGCGCGCGGCGTGCGCGTGCAGCTCGGCCACTCGCTCGCGACGTACGACGACGCGGTCACCGCGCTCAAGCACGGCGCGTGCGGCTTCACGCATCTGTTCAACGCGATGTCGCCGCTGCATCACCGCAACCCCGGCCTCGTCGGCGCGGCGCTCGCGCATGCCGAGTACGCGGAAATCATCCCCGACCTGCTGCACGTGCATCCCGGCGCGATCCGCGCGGCGCTGCGCGCGATCCCGCGCCTGTACGTGGTGACCGACAGCACGTCGGCCACCGGCATGCCCGACGGCGAATACCGGCTCGGCAGCCAGCACGTGACCAAGTGCCTCGGCGGCGTGCGGCTCGCCGACGGCACGCTCGCGGGCAGCACGCTGACGATGGATCAGGCGCTGCGCAACCTCGTGTCGCTCGGCCTGCCGATCGCCGACGTGTCGAACCGCATGTCGCGCTACGCGGCCGACTACCTCGGCATCGCGGACCGCGGCCGCCTTGAGCGCGGCGCATGGGCCGACCTCGCGGTATTCGATCGCGACCTGAACCTCACCGCGACCTACGTCGAAGGAGAATCGATTGTCGAATATGCTTAAGGAAGCGCGCGAGGCCGCCCAGGTCGTCGCCGCGCAGCTCGCCGATACCGCGCGCGTCGAGGCGCTCGCCGGCCAACTGCTCGATCACCCGCCGGCCGTCGCGCTGACGGTCGCGCGCGGCAGCTCGGATCACGCGGCCAGCTATTTCGCGAGCCTGACGATGAGCCGCCTCGGCGTGCCGGTCGCGTCGCTGCCGATGTCGGTCGCGACCTTGCAGCAGGCGCCGCTGAAGGTGCACGACCAGCTCGCGCTCGCGTTTTCCCAGTCGGGCCAGAGCCCCGATCTCGTCAACACGATGGCCGCGCTGCGCGAAGCCGGCGCGCGGACCGTCGCTGCCGTCAACGTGCTGCCGTCGCCGCTCGCCGATGCGTGCGAGCACCAGTTGCCGCTGCTGGCCGGCCCCGAGCTGTCGGTCGCCGCGACCAAGAGCTATATCGCGATGCTGTCGCTGTCCGCGCAGATCGTCGCGTTCTGGCAGCGCGACGCCGCGCTGGTCACCGCGTTGCGCGGCCTGCCCGACGTGCTCGCGCAAGCGGGCCGGCTCGACTGGTCGGCGGCGGTGGCCGCGCTTTCGGGCATCGAGCGGATGATCGTGATCGGCCGCGGCCTTGGCCTCGCGATCGCGCAGGAAGCCGCGCTGAAGCTGAAGGAAACCTCGGGCATCCAGGCCGAGGCATTTTCGAGCGCCGAAGTCCGGCATGGCCCGATGGAGCTGATCGAGCGCGACTATCCGCTGCTCGTGTTCGCGCCGCCGGGGCCGGAGCAGGCCGGGCTGCTGCAGCTCGCGCAGGACATGCGCGCACGCGGCGCGGCGGTGCTGCTCGCCGCGCCCGCCGGCACGCCGGGCGCGAACCTGCCGCTCGCGCAGTCCGCCCATGCGGCGCTCGATCCGATCGCCGCCATTCTGTCGTTCTACGTGATGGCGGCCGAGCTCGCCGTCGCGCGCGGTCGCAATCCCGACACGCCGCGTCACCTGAACAAAGTCACCGAAACGCACTGATAGCCGAGACAGCCGATGAGACGCGCCGAGGAGTCCCAGTTGAAGAGTTCCGCCCAAGATCAGATCGTCCTGCTCGCCCCGCTGAGCGGGCCGATCGTCGCGCTGGCCGATGTGCCCGATCCGGTGTTTGCCGGCGGGATGTTCGGCGACGGCATCGGCATCGACCCGCTCGCGGGCCGGCTCGTCGCGCCGTGCGCGGGCGTCGTGTCGCATCTGGCGCGTACCGGCCATGCGGTGACGATCACGACGCCGCAAGGCGCGCAGGTGCTGCTGCACATCGGCATCGACACCGTCGAGCTGAACGGGCAGGGCTTCACCGCGCGCGTCGAGGACGGCGCGCACGTCGCGCCGGGCGACCTGCTGATCGAGTTCGATCAGGACGTGGTCGCACGCAGCGCGCATTCGCTCGTGTCGGTGATCGCGATCGCGAACTCGGATGCATTCGACGTCGTCGAGCGCGCGAGCGGCTTCGCGACGGCCGGCGAGACGCCGCTGCTGACGCTGCGCGCCAACGGCGCAGCGGCCGGGCAGGCCACGCAGGCCGCTCATGCGACCGCGACCGCGACTTCGGCGCACGAAGTGCGCCGCCAGATCGTGCTCACGCAGCCGGGCGGCCTGCATGCGCGCCCGGCCGCGCGGGCGCGCGAATCCGTGCGCGGTTTCGACGCGACGGTCGACGTGCAGTTCGACGGCCGCCACGCGTCGATCGCGAGCGTCGTGGGCCTGCTCGGCCTCGGCGCCGGCGAAGGCGCGACGGTCGAGCTGATCGGCCGCGGCGCGCATGCGCAGCAGGCCGTCGACGCGGTCGCGCGCGAGCTGCTGCGCGAAGCGCACGGCGAAGTGGAAGAGACGCCGGCACGGCTGCGCTCGCCGGCGCCGCCGACGCTGCGGCACGACGACGGCGCGGCGCGCGCCGGTGCGCCCCTCGATCCGAACACGCTCGCGGGCGTATGTGCGGCGCCCGGCATCGCGGTCGGCACGCTGGTGCGGCTCGACGATGCCGACATCGTGCCGCCCGAACAGGCGAGCGGCACGCCCGCGTCGGAAAGCCGCCGCCTCGATGAGGCGCTGAAGGCGGTCGACGCCGAACTCGGCGAAACGGTGCGCAACGCGTCCGCGCGCGGCGCGGTGGGCGAGGCCGGCATTTTCGCGGTGCATCGCGTGCTGCTGGAGGATCCGACGCTGGTCGACGCGGCGCGCGACCAGATCAGCCTCGGCAAGAGCGCCGGCTTCGCGTGGCGCGCGACGATCCGCGCGCAGATCGACACGCTGTCGCGGCTCGACGACGCGCTGCTCGCCGAGCGCGCGGCCGATCTGCGCGACATCGAGAAGCGCGTGCTGCGCGCGCTCGGTCACACGAGCGGCGCGACGCGCGCGCTGCCCGACGAGGCCGTGCTCGCCGCCGAGGAGTTCACGCCGTCGGACCTGTCGTCGCTCGATCGCGAACGCGTGACCGCGCTCGTGATGGCGCGCGGCGGCGCGACCTCGCATGCGGCGATCATCGCGCGCCAGCTCGGCATCCCGGCGCTCGTCGCGGTCGGCGATGCGCTGTACGCGATTCCGGACGGCACGCAGGTCGTCGTGGACGCGAGCGCGGGCCGGCTCGAACATGCGCCGAGCGCGGTCGACGTCGAGCGTGCGCGCCACGAACGCGAGCGCCTCGACGGCGTGCGCGAAGCGAACCGCCAACATGCGCGCGAAGCCGCCGCGACGGCCGACGGCCGCGCGATCGAAGTCGCCGCGAACATCGCGACGCTCGACGACGCGAACACCGCGCTCGACAACGGCGCCGATTCGATCGGGCTGCTGCGCACCGAGCTGATGTTCATCCATCGTCAAACCGCGCCGAGCGTCGTCGAGCACCGGCAGAGCTACCAGTCGATCGTCGACGCGCTGCAGGGCCGCACCGCGATCATCCGCACGCTCGACGTCGGCGCGGACAAGGAAGTCGACTATCTGACGCTGCCGCCGGAGCCGAATCCGGCGCTCGGCCTGCGCGGCATCCGGCTCGCGCAGGTGCGCCCCGATCTGCTCGACGATCAGCTGCAGGGTCTGCTCGCGGTGAAGCCGTTCGGTGCGGTGCGCATCCTGCTGCCGATGGTCACCGACGCGGGCGAACTCGTGCGGCTGCGCGCGCGCATCGACGAATTCGCGCGGGCGCAGGGCCGTACCGAGCCGATCGAGGTCGGCGTGATGATCGAGGTGCCGTCGGCGGCGCTGCTTGCCGATCAACTCGCACGGCACGCGGATTTCCTGTCGATCGGCACCAACGACCTCACGCAGTACACGCTCGCGATGGACCGCTGCCAGGCCGACCTCGCCGCGCAGTCCGACGGCCTGCATCCGGCCGTGCTGCGCCTGATCGACATCGCGGTGCGCGGCGCGACGAAACACGGCAAGTGGGTCGGCGTGTGCGGCGCGCTCGGCGGCGATCCGCTCGCGGTGCCGATCCTCGTCGGCCTCGGCGTGACCGAGCTGTCGGTCGACCCGGTGGCGGTGCCGGGCATCAAGGCGCGCGTGCGCCGTCTCGATTACCAGCTGTGTCGCCAGCGTGCGCAGGATCTGCTCGCACTCGACTCGGCACAGGCGGTAAGGGCAGCAAGCCGCGAGGTCTGGCCGCTCGACTGAACGTCGACGGCGGGCGCGCGACCCGTATCACCACGAAAGCAATTAGGTCAACGACGCTTCACGACGAGACAATGGACTGGAGGACTGAATGGACGGGAATCCGTTTCTGAAGATACAGGGGCTGGGCCGCGCCCTGATGCTGCCGATCGCGGTGTTGCCGGTCGCCGGCATCCTGCTGCGCCTCGGCCAGCCGGACGTGTTCAACATCAAGATGATCGCCGACGCCGGCGGGGCGATCTTCGACAACCTGCCGCTGCTGTTCGCGATCGGCGTGGCGGTCGGCTTCGCGAAGGACAACAACGGCGTCGCGGCGCTCGCGGGCGCGATCGGCTATCTGATCGAAACCGCGATCATGAAGGACATCGATCCCAAGCTGAACATGGGCGTGCTGTCCGGGATCATCGCGGGCGTGGTGGCGGGCTTGCTGTACAACCGCTACAAGGACATCAAGTTGCCCGACTACCTCGCCTTCTTCGGCGGCAAGCGCTTCGTGCCGATCATCACGGGGCTCGCGTGCGTGGTGCTCGGCATCGTGTTCGGCTATGTGTGGCAGCCGATCCAGCATGCGATCGACGCGGCCGGGCAATGGCTGACGACCGCGGGTGCGATCGGCGCGTTCGTGTTCGGCTTCCTGAACCGCTTGCTGCTCGTCACGGGCCTGCACCACATCATCAACTCGCTCGCGTGGTTCGTGTTCGGCAACTTCACGCCGCCGGCCGGTGGCGAGATCGTGCACGGCGACCTGCACCGCTTCTTCGCGGGCGATCCGACCGCGGGCACCTTCATGGCCGGCTTCTTCCCGATCATGATGTTCGGCCTGCCGGCCGCGTGTCTCGCGATGCTGCACGAAGCGCCGAAGGAGCGCCGCGCGATGGTCGGCGGCCTGCTGTTCTCGATGGCGCTCACGTCGTTCCTGACCGGCGTGACCGAGCCGATCGAGTTCAGCTTCATGTTCCTCGCGCCGGTGCTGTACGTGATCCACGCGGTGCTGACCGGGCTGTCGCTCGCGATCTGCCAGATCCTCGGCGTGAAGCTCGGCTTCACGTTCTCGGCCGGCGCGATCGACTACGTGCTGAACTACGGGCTGTCGACGAAGGGCTGGATCGCGATTCCGCTCGGCATCGCGTACGGCGTCGCGTACTACGGGTTGTTCCGCTTCTTCATCCGCAAGTTCAACATGGCGACGCCCGGCCGCGAGCCGGCCAGCGCCGATGCGGCGGCCGAATCGTACGCGTCGGGCGGCTTCGTCGCGCCGGCCGGCGGCGCGGCTGTGGCGGCCCCGCGCGCGCAGCGCTACATCGCTGCGCTCGGCGGTGCGGGCAACCTGACGGTCGTCGACGCCTGCACGACGCGTCTGCGCCTGAGTGTCGTCGATCCGGACAAGGTGTCGGAGCCGGAGCTCAAGGCGATCGGCGCGCGCGGCGTGCTCAAGCGCGGCGGCAACAGCGTGCAGGTGATCATCGGGCCGGAGGCCGACATCATCGCCGACGAGATGCGGGCGGTGATCGGCAGCGGTACGGCTGGGGCCGCAGCCGCAGCGCCGGCCGCGGCCGCGCAATCGACGGCGCAAGCGGTCACGGGCGCGGCGGCCGGGCCGCTCGATCCCGATCCGCTGCGCTGGCTCGCGGTGTTCGGCGGCGCGACCAACGTCGCAGCGCTCGACGCGATCGCGACCACGCGGCTGCGCGTGGTCGTGCGCGACGCATCGGCCGTCGATCGCGAACGGCTCGGCACGCTCGACGCCGCATGGGTGTCGCCGGACACATTCCACATCGTCTGCGGCAATGCGGCCGCGCGCTATGCGCAGCAGCTCGGCGCACGCCTGCCGTCGACCGGGGGCGGCGCGGCCGCGCAACCGGCCTGACGCGACGCTGCCGGTCTGTCTGCGTTGCCGCAGCGGGCCGGCTGCCGGCCCCAGTACGAAAACGGCTTGCGACCGATGGGGCGCAAGCCGTTTTTACTTTGGGGGCGGTGCCACTGCTCAGTGTTCAGTGCCGGTGCTCCGATCCGCCTCGCGCCTCGCCCACCCCGTGCAACTGCGCGCCCCTTACGGGTTCGTCACCGTGAAGCTCGGCTTCCGATAACCGATCCCCGCACGGTCGAGCTTCGGCAGCTCGCGCTGGACGACGAGCGTCGCGAAGCCGGCCCAGTCTCGCTGGAGTGCCGCGGTGTCGACGTGATGCGTGTCGCCGCGCTTGTAGCGCACGCCGGCCGCATAGGGCAGCTCCCAGTCGGCGCGATGCCACGCGCGTTCGGCGAGTGCGAGCAGCCGCGGATACACCATGTACTCGAGGAATGTGTCGTTGCGCATCACCTCGCCCCATGCCTGCCCCTGGATGCCCTCGATGCGCGGCGCGGGGCCCGTGCCGGTCGCCTCGAACGCGTTGCCGTCGCGATCGCCCATCACCTCGGCGTTCTGCGGCAGGTTCTCGGGCGCGAGCGAGAACACCTTGTACTCGTCGGTTGCCTGCGACCCCCAGTAATAGCCGCGCTCGCGCGGATTCAGCGTGTACGGGAAGTCGAAGTACAGGTAGTCGGGCAGCGCGAGCACGGTCAGATAGCCGGCGTTGCTGAGGTCGCGCGCGCTGTCCGCCGCGCCCCAGAAGATCGTGTCCCACAGCGACACCATCACGTGACGCGTACTGAAATCGCGCGGCCCGCTCGCGTGCTTGATGCCGTCCTGCCACGCGGCCATCGTGTCGATCCCGTTCGCGTCGACCGCCGCGCTGACCTGTTTCGCGAAGCGCGTCGGCAGCTCGTCGATCGAGCGGATCTCGCCACCCTGCAGCAGCGCCGCGCACGCGGGCGAGCGCGCCCACGGCTTGTCCTGTGCGGCGAGGTCGATGCGCCCCTTGTTCGGATCGGTGCCGTTCAGCGGCTGGAAGCCGCCGCCGAGCAGGATGTTCTTCGCTTCGTCGCCGCCGAAATGCCAGTTCCGCAGCGGCGCCTGCGCGTCCGCGTGCATCGCCGCGATCTCGCGGATCACCTTCGACGCGAAGTTCAGCGCGCCCGGCACGCACGGGTTCAGATCGCTGCGTCGATCGTAGAACTGCACCGTGGTCAGGTTCGACGTGTCCTGCGGGTCGAGCAGCCGATACGCGTTCGCCTCCTGGTCGCGGCCGGCCGCATGCAGGCGCCGGTAGCGCGCTTCCATCGACACGACGGCCGCGCGTGCATGGGCGGGCATGTCGATTTCGGGGATCACCTCGACGAAGCGGTCGGCCGCGTAGCGCACCAGCGCGACGTAGTCGGCGCGTGTCAGATAGCCGCCGCCCGAGCGGTTGTCCGGACCGGAGCCGAGCTGCGGCAGCAGGCAACGCGTCTCGGACGGATCGTGACAGCGGCGCGCGCCGATGTCGGTCAGCTCGGGCAGCCCGGGGATCTCGATGCGCCAGCCTTCGTCGTCGGACAGGTGCAGGTGCAGCCGGTTGAGCTTGTACGCGCTCATCTGGTCGATCAGGCGGCGCAGCGTCGCCGGATGCTTGAAGTTGCGCGCGAGATCGACGTGCATGCCGCGATGCGTGAAGCGCGGCGCGTCCTCGACGAGCAGTGCCGGAACCGGGCCGCCGCCGGCCGGCGCGAGCGAGAACAGCGTCTGCACGCCGTAGTAGAGGCCGGCGCGATCGTAGCCTTCGACGAGCACGCCGCGCGGCCCGATCGCGAGCCGGTAGCCGCCCGGCGTCGCGATGTCGGCCGGCAGCCGGCGCGGCGCGACCACGCCGCGCACGCGCGCGCGGGCGCCGTCCAGCCCGAGCGTCGCCGCGCGTTCGCGCAGCGCCGCGACCTGCGCATCGGGCAACTCGGGCAGCACCAGCTCGACGCCGCGCAGCTCGAGCGCGCCGGGCAGCCGCTGCTCGCGCTTCACGCTCGGCAGCGCGCGGCTCGCGTCCGGCCGCGCGGCCACCGGCGGCGCATTGCCGGTCGAGCTGTTCTGCGCATCGGCCGGCAGCGATTCGACGTAGCGCAGTTCGTCGTCGGTATCGTTGTAGCGCAGCACCGCCGGCGGCGCGCCGTCGACCACCACATACGGGCGCGGTATCACGTCGCTGTAGCGTCGCAGCCAGTATTCGGCGACGAACGGCAACGCGATGCGCTCGCCGGGCGCGAGCCGCAGCGAGCCCGGCTGCGGCGTCAGCTCGTACAGGTCGCCCGTGAGCCGCCGCAACGCGAAGCCCGGACGATCGATACGCAGCAGCCGTCGGATGCTGTGCAGATAGAGCTTCCAGCCGCCGTCGGCGATCGGCTGGTGGCCGCGGTTCTGCAGGAACAGGCGGCCGGTCGCGCAGGCGGCGCCGTCGGCGCCGAGATCGGCGCACGGCACGCCGGCCGCCGCCGCATGGTTGTTGTCGACGGCGACGCGCAGCGCGAGGCCGTTCGACAGCAACGCAGCGAGGTCGGCCGGCTGCATGGCGGGCCGCGCGATGCCGGCGGCCGGCACGACCACCGAGGCGGCCACCGAGCCGGCGCCGGCCGGCACGGGTTCGGCGCGGCTTGCGGACGGCAGCAGCGCCGCGATCAGCACGCCGGCAAACAGGAAGGGCAACGGGCGTTTCATTGGAACTCCTGAGAAAAAGGGTGGCGCCGCGGCGGCGTCGGATGACGTCGCTGCGATCGGGTCTTTCAACGGAGCTGCGGGGACATCGACGCGCGGTGCGAGCGGATCGCCCCGCGCGGGTTCGGCACGCGACGCGCGTGCATTACGGAACGGGAGGCGGGCGCGCGTGCCGATCGGGGCGGCCGGCGCGTGACGGCGTGTTCATCGAGGGAGAGCGGCCGCGGCGGAGTCGACGCGGGGGTCGTGGCCGCGCTGCGCCAGGCCGGCCACGCGATACGCCGCTGCACGGCGATCAGCCGCTGCGTGCGGCCGGCGAAACGGCGCGCGTGCGCGCGCCTGACACGGGATGCGCATGTCTGCCCCACCAGATGGATCCGGCCTTGCGGCGGCCGTGTCCAACGATCTTATGAAACCTTTGATTGGTATTCAAGTGGTATCAATCTGGCGCTAAATTGGCATCGGCGCCACCGGCATGCGCGCCGCCTGCGGACGAAAAAAAACCTCGCGCGAGGCGAGGTTCTTTCCGGACGACGGCGGCGCAGCGATCTGCCGCCGGCCGCGGGTCAGTCGCGGCGCGTACGCACCGCTGCTTCCTGCGGCTTCTGCCGCGCTTCGAGCCACATCGCGTTGACGATGCCGAACGACAGCGCGACGCCCATACCGAGAATCCAGCTGAAATACCACATGGTCCGACTCCTTGCGAAACGGTGGACGAGGGCGCCGTGCGCCCCCGGCCGAGTTCAATACATCGAGTGCTTGTTCTCTTCGAGCGCCTGATGCGTGACCTTGCCGCGCATCACGCGATACACCCAGCCCGTGTAGAGCAGGACGATCGGCAGGAACACGATCACCGCGATCAGCATCACCTGCAGCGTCTTGTGGCTGGACGTCGAATCCCAGACGGTCAGGCTGCTGCGCGGGTCGAGCGACGACGGCATGATGAACGGGAACATCGAGAAGCCTGCCGTCATGATCACGCCGGCGATCATCAGGCCGGTGCAGAAGAACGCGGTCTTTTCCTGCTTCGAGCCGGCGAGCAGCAGCGCAAGCAGGCCGCCCGCGATGCCGACGACGGGCGCGGCGATCATCCACGGGAATTCGTGGTAGTTCGACAGCCACAGGCCCGAGCCGGCGGCGACGTCCTTCAACAGCGGGTTCGCGACCGTGTCGGTCGGCGCGGCGTGGGTGATGTGGAAGCCGCCGATGTACGACGCGACCAGCACGCCGGCCAGCACGAACAGCACGACGGCGAGGAACGACGACACGCGCAGTGCGACCGACGCGCGGCGCGCGATCGCGCCGTCCGTCTTCATCTTGATGAATGCGGCGCCGTGCGCGACGAGCATCGTGAGGCTGACCAGCCCGCAGAGCAGCGCGAACGGGTTCAGCAGCGCCCAGAAGCCGCCGTAGTAAGTGACGCGCAGGTCGGTGTCGAACTGGAACGGCACGCCTTGCAGCAGGTTGCCGAACGCGACGCCGAACACCAGCGCCGGGACGAAGCCGCCGACGAACAGCGCCCAGTCCCAGCCCGCGCGCCAGCGCGGATCGGGCCGCTTGCTGCGGTAGTCGAAGCCGACCGGCCGGAAGAACAGCGCGAACAGCACGAGCAGCATCGCGAAGTAGAAGCCGGAGAACGATGCGGCGTAGACGAGCGGCCAGGCTGCGAACATCGCGCCGCCTGCCGTGATCAGCCACACCTGGTTGCCTTCCCACGTCGCGCCGACCGTGTTGACGATGATGCGGCGTTCGTCGTCGGTCTTGCCGAGGAACGGCAGCAGCGCGGTTGCGCCCATGTCGAAGCCGTCCGTGACGGCGAAGCCGACCAGCAGCACGCCGACGAGCAGCCACCAGATCAGCTTGAGAGTTGCGTAGTCCATAGCGATTCCTTGTTCCGTTGCGAGGGCGTGCTCAAACCGAGGCACGCTCGCCAGCCGGGGCGAGTTCGTGGTGATAGCGGCCGGTATGCAGCGACGACGGGCCGAGGCGCGCGTACTTGAACATCAGCTTGATTTCGATGATGAACAGTGCCGTGTAGAACAGCACGAAGCCGGCGATACTCAGGTACAGGTCGTTCACTTGCAGGCTGGACGAGGACAGATGGGTCGGCAGCACGCCCGCGATCGTCCACGGCTGACGGCCGAGCTCGGCGACGATCCAGCCGAATTCGATCGCGATCCACGGCAGCGGGATCGCCCACACCGCATAGCGGAGGAACCAGCGGCGGTTGTCCTGCAGCAACTGACGGCGCGCGCACAGCCAGAACGCGGTAACGAACGTCGCGACGAACAGGAAGCCGAGAGCCACCATGATCCGGAACGAGAAGAACACGGGCGCCACCGGCGGGATCGTCTTCTTCGCCGCGGCCTTGATCTGGTCCGGCGTCGCATCGGTCACGTTCGGCGTGAACTGCTTGAGCATCAACCCGTAGCCGAGATACTGCTTGTGCTGGTCGAACAACGCGCGGGTTGCGTCGCTCTTGTCGCCCTGCTTCATCTTCTGCAGTGCGCCGTACGCGATCATCCCGCTCTGGATGTGCTCCTCGCTGAGCTTGGCGAGATCGCGCAGGCCGGTCACCGGTTCGTCGATCGAGCGCGTCGCGATCAGGCCGAGCGCGTACGGGATCTTGATCGCGTAGTCGGTGCGCTGTTCTTCCTGATTCGGCATGCCGATCAGCGTGAACGAGGCGGGCGCCGGCTGCGTTTCCCATTCGGATTCGATCGCGGCGAGCTTCATCTTCTGCACTTCGCCGGTCGTATAGCCCGACTCGTCGCCGAGCACGATCACGCACAGCGTCGCCGCGAGGCCGAAGCCGGCCGCGACCGCGAACGAGCGCAGCGCGAAGTCGACGTCGCGCTTGCGCAGCAGGTACCACGACGACACGCCGAGCACGAACATCGCCGCCGACACGTAGCCGGCCGACACGGTATGCACGAACTTGACCTGCGCGACGGGGTTGAACACCACGTCGAACAGGCTCGTCATCTCCATGCGCATCGTCTGGTAGTTGAACTCGGCGCCGACCGGATTGTTCATCCAGCCGTTCGCCACCAGAATCCACAGCGCGGAGAGGTTCGAGCCGAGCGCGACGAGGAACGTCACGATCAGGTGCTTGACCTTCGACAGCCGGTTCCAGCCGAAGAAGAACAGGCCGACGAACGTCGATTCGAGGAAGAACGCCATCAGGCCTTCGACCGCGAGCGGCACGCCGAAGATGTCACCGACGTAGTGCGAGTAGTACGACCAGTTCGTACCGAACTGGAATTCCATCGTGATCCCGGTGGTCACGCCCATCGCAAAGTTGATACCGAACAGCTTGCCCCAGAACTGCGTCATGTCCTTGTAGACCTGTTTGCCGGTCATCACGTATACCGCTTCCATGATGACGAGCAGCCAGGACATGCCGAGCGTCAACGGCACAAACAAGAAGTGGTAGAGCGCCGTGATGCCGAACTGCAGACGTGACAGATCGACTACTTCGCTACTTATCATGGTGGTCTCCCTCGGTGGATGCAGGCGCCGGCACCGAGAGCAGCTTCTCGGCGACGACGGCAGGCGGAAGCGACATGTGCGCAGCCTGCGGATGATTGAAAAATGCGTACTTGAGCGACATCAGGAGGATCAGCTTGACGATCAATAGCAGCGTGATGTCGCGCATCAATGTGGGCCCTCGCGCCCACGCGACGATGCGCGTGCGCCAGCCGATCGGGGCGGCGGCCTGCGCGGGGGGCGGCGCAGGCTCTTTATTGATCGAGATCAAGGTAATTATCCTGAATCGACGTGTGTGGTTTGGGGGCGACTTTACGTCGGATTTATGACCGCAATGAAGGTGTTTTAATCCTTTTAAGCCGACATGCCAATTTTAGATTGCGCGCCTTACGATGCCGAGTGTCGCGCTGCGGCAGACCGTCGCGAACTGCCGGCCAAAGATTGAGGCAGATCAAGGTTGTGCGGAAGGGGCTCGCAGCCTGCCGATACCCAATCGAATATGTCTATTAACGGCGGAAAGGCGGCAATCATAAGTGCAAAAAAAACCGCTGCCGTTTGGCAGCGGTTTTTGCGTGAAGCGCGCTGAATTGCCGGTGCTTATGCCGGTGCTTATGCGTACTCGGCGAGTGCAGTGCGCATCTTTTTCATTGCGCTCGCTTCGATCTGACGAATGCGCTCTGCGGACACGCCGAACTCGGCCGCGAGGTCGTGCAGCGTCGAGCCGCCCGAGCCGTCGTCGTCGACGTTCAGCCAGCGCGCCTCGATGATGCGACGGCTGCGCGCGTCGAGTGCCTCGAGCGCTTGCGCGATGCCGTCCGTTTGCAGCATGTCGCGTTGGCGCGCGGCGAGCACGGCGGTCGGCTCGTTGTGCGAGTCGGCCAGATACGCGATCGGCGCGTATGCTTCCTCGCCGTCTTCGACCTGGCCTTCGAGCGCGATGTCGCCACCCGACAGGCGCGTTTCCATCTCGGTCACTTCTTCGCGCTTGACGTTGAGCTCCTGCGCGAGGCCGTCGATTTCCTCCGGCGTCATCGCCTGCATGCTCTTCTTGTGGCTGCGCAGGTTGAAGAACAGCTTGCGCTGCGCCTTCGTCGTCGCGACCTTCACCATGCGCCAGTTGCGCAGGATGTACTCGTGGATCTCCGCCTTGATCCAGTGGATCGCGTACGACACCAGGCGCACGTTTTGCGCAGGGTCGAACCGCTTCACCGCCTTCATCAGGCCGATGTTGCCTTCCTGGATCAGGTCGCCGTGCGGCAGGCCGTAACCGAGATAGTTGCGCGCGATCGACACGACGAGCCGCAGGTGCGACAGCACGAGCTTGCGTGCCGCGTCGAGGTTGTTGTCCTCGCGGAACTCGGTCGCATACCGGCGTTCTTCCTCGGCGCTCAGCAGGGGAATCCGGTTGACGGCCTGGATATAGGCGTCGATGTTGCCCAGCTGGCCCGGCAACAGCGATTGGGTTGCGAGCGCCAGCGAGCCTGCCGATGCGGCCTTGGCCGGCGTCGGGCTCAGGGTGTTCGGAAGGGTCAGGGCGTGGCTCACTAAAAACTCCTTTGGAATCAGGGACAAACCCCTGGTCTCGGACGAGATTCCGAGTCTCATCTTAGCACTCCCGTAATCCGAGTGCTAATTCCTTAGAGCGCGGGTGGGCATCGAAGTTCCCGTTTTCTATCGGAATGTCCATGTCGATAGTATATCGTGCGACTCGCCAACTCGGGCGAAGTTCCGTAAAGCGTTGTTTCTGTTGGTAATCAGTACAGGTTTTCGATTTTTGTTGTTTCGGAAGCAAACCATTTCACTTCGTGATGCCGATCCGAAAAGTCCTTTACCATACCATTCTGTTCGCTCGGGCCCGGCCGGTGCGGCAAGGCCCACATTCAACCCATAAAGTTGGAGTGTTAGATGAACAACAAGAAGAACCGTCGGCCCCGTAGCCGGCTTGCCCTGCATGCGTTGCTCACGGCGTCGCTGCTGGCCGGATCGGGAGCCGCGTGCGCCGATCGTTGGGGGATTCAGGCCGGCGGCGGTTTCTCCGATCGCCACGGCGTCGACAAGGGCGATCTCGGCGTCGTGTGGGATCCGGGCTGGAACTGGTGGGAAATCGGCGGGTGGCACTTCGCTTTCGTGGTCGAAGGGCATGCCGGCTACTGGCATACGGGCGGCAACGTCCACAGCAACATCGGCGAATTCGGGGTGACGCCGATGTTCCGCTTCGTCAAGAGCGCGGGGCAGATCCGTCCGTTCATCGAGGCCGGCGGCGGCGTGCGGGTGCTCACGCATCCGACGATCTCCGACCATTTCTCGCTGTCGACGGCGTTCCAGTTCGCGCCGACCGCAGGCGTCGGCGTGGAGTTCGGCCAACGGCAACAGTATCAGGTCGGCTACCGTTTCGAACATGTGTCTAACGCGGGTATCAAAGAGCCGAATCCTGGTATAAATTTCCACCAGTTCTACCTGCAGTACAACTTCTGATCCGCACGCCCGCCCACGGCGGGCGCGTTGCCGAGGAGTCAGGCGATGGCGAAGGTGGTCGATGCGATTCGCGCACTCGAGCGCGATCGGTTCCGAGCGATGGTCGATGGGGACGGCGAGGCGCTCGACGCGCAATTGTCCGACAAGGTGTTCTTCGTGCACACCAACGGCAAGCGCGAGACCAAGCAGCAGTTCATCGACGCCATCGTCGCCGGCCGCCGCCGCTACCGCCAGATCGAGATCCAGTCGCAGGACCTGCTGCCCGTCGGCGACGCAACCTGCGTCGTCACCGGGCGCGCGCTGATCGAGATGGAAACCAACAACGGCGGCCTGGTGTTTCCGATTGCCTATACGGCCGTCCATACCCATGAGCACGGGCAGTGGCGTCTGCTCGCGTGGCAGGCGACGCGATGCGCGACCGAGACATGAGCGCGCGTGGCGCTCGTTTTCGTGTCCCGACCGAAGCGGCTTTCTGAGCCGCTTTTCATTGGCCCGTGCAGCGCGGATCGCGCGGTGCACGGGCGGTCACGCACCGCTCGCTGACCTTTGAACCTGTTCCCGCAGCCCGCTCAGGCCGCCGCACGGCGGTCGGCGCAGTGCCACGCCGACCGGTTGATCGCGCTCACGAGCGCATCGAGCGCGGCGCTCGCCACGTCGGCATGCACGCCGACGCCATGCCGCAGCGGCGCATCGCCGACCCGGCAGCCGACCGATATCGCAATCCGGCCGTCCGTCGTGCGCGTGTGTTCGCACGACGCGACCTCGATCGGTGCGCCGGCGGCACTCGCGAAGGCCGAGGCCGCCTGCTGCACGACCTCTTCGGGCGCGGCGTTGGCCGGCGCTGCGTACGCGAGGTCGCGATTGCTCCAGCGCGCCGTATCGCCGTGGCGCGCGGCTGGCCCGTCGGTCTCGAAGAATTCGCGAGCGAACAGCGCGCAGATCGCGTCGCCGGTCACTTCTTCGCCGGAGGCGTCGGCGAGCGTCTGCACGGCGTGGCTGAACTCGATCTGCACGCGGCGCGTCGGCGTGAAGCCCATCCCGCGTTCGAGCAGGAACGTCGCGCCGCCCTTGCCGGACTGGCTGTTCACGCGGATCACCGCGTCATAGCTGCGGCCGAGGTCGGCCGGGTCGATCGGCAGATACGGCACTTCCCATACGGCGTCCGGGCGCTGCTGCGCGAAGCCCTTGCGGATCGCGTCCTGGTGCGAGCCGGAGAAGGCGGTGAACACGAGATCGCCCGCGTACGGATGGCGCGGATGCACCGGAATCTGGTTGCAGCGCTCGACCACGCGGCGCACCGCGTCGATGTCGGAGAAATCGAGGCCGGGGTCGATGCCCTGCGTATAGAGGTTCAGCGCGAGCGTGACGAGATCGACGTTGCCGGTGCGCTCGCCGTTGCCGAACAGGCAGCCCTCGATGCGATCGGCGCCCGCGAGCAGCGCCAGCTCGGCGGCGGCTACCGCGGTGCCGCGATCGTTGTGCGGATGCACGGACAACACGATGCTGTCGCGGTACGCGAGATTGCGGTCCATCCACTCGATCTGGTCGGCGAACACGTTCGGGGTCGCCGCTTCGACGGTCGCCGGCAGGTTCACGATCATCTTGTGATCGCGCGTCGGGCGCCAGGCCTGCGCGACCGCGTCGCACACTTCGCGCGCGAACGTCAGCTCGGTCATGCTGAAGGTTTCCGGCGAGTATTGATAGGTCCAGTGCGTGTCCGGGCGGGCGGCCGCGTGCTCCTTGATGAGCCGCGTGCCGTCGACCGCGAGCGCCTTCACGTCGTCCTTCGACATCCCGAACACGATGCGCCGGAACGACGGGCAGATCGCGTTGTACAGATGCACGATCGCGCGCGGCACGCCGTCGAGCGCGTCGAACGTGCGTGCGATCAGGTCTTCGCGCGACTGCACGAGCACTTCGATCGTCACGTCGTCCGGAATGCGCTTTTCGTCGATCAGCTTGCGGACGAAATCGAAGTCGGTTTGCGACGCCGACGGAAAACCGACTTCGATTTCCTTGAAACCGATCGCGACCAGCATGTCGAAGAACTCCAGCTTCTGCTCGATGCTCATCGGCTCGATCAGCGACTGGTTGCCGTCACGGAGGTCGGTGCTCATCCAGACCGGCGCACGCTCGATGGTGCGGGTCGGCCAGCGGCGACCATTGATGCGGACGGGTTCGAACGGACGGTACTTGTCTTGCGGATTGCGCTTCATCTTCTGGACCTCGGGTCTCAAGTCGCGAGCGAAGACGGGCGGCATGGGCGACGGTTGGCGCTGCCTCGCACCGGCGCGCGCAACGCGCGCAGCAGATGCGGATGATCTTCGCGAATCGACCGACGGATAGACGGACGAATGCTGACGACTTCGGGTTGTAAAAACTGCGAGAAAGGTGCTGCGAGGAACTGCAGGGAGGGACCGTGCGGACAGCACACGGCGCTAGGACAGCCTTAGGCTAGTCGTAGCGATAGCGACCGCGCTAGGCGGCCGGAGGTAATTCGGAGGGTGTTCGGAAAGGAACGCATGGCGAGAACTCTATGCCAGGATGCCTGCGCGTGTCAAATGGTCGGGTAAATCGCGGCTTGGATGATCGGCCGAACGGCCGGCACGACAGCGGCCGATACGTCAGCGGCCGGCACGACAGCGCGCCGCCCGCGGAGGCCCGTCACGGTGCGAGCCGCGTCAGCCGCACGATCGTTTCGACCTGACGCGCGAGCGCGTCGGGCACCGGCACCTCGCCGCGCAGCACGGCGCCGGTCCACGCGGCCGTCGTCGCGGCGTCGCGCGATTCCGGCAGCGCGACGGGCGGCGCGTCGTCCGACGAGCGCTCGGCCGCGATCAGCGTGTCGCAGATGCCGTCGTGCAGCCAGTCGACCTGCACCTGGCGGCGCGTGTCGGCCACCGCCTCGCCTTCGGTGCCGCGCGCGAGCAGCGCGCCGCCGAGCGCCGCTTCCGGATGCTCGCGAAACAGTTGCGCGAGGCTGTCGCGGTACGGCGGATGCGTGTAATTGACGAGCCGCAGGCCGGCCGGTGCGAACGGCTGCAGGATCTTGACCAGCGTATGCGTGGAGTTGCGCACGCCGAGCACGGCGCGCAGCGACAGCAGACGCGCAATGCGCGGCGCCAGCACGTCGATCGGCGCGAAGGCGACGCGGCGTTCGGCGAGCGTGTCTTCGATTGCGTCGTGCGAGCTTGCCGAAGCGATCGACAGCGCCGCAAAGATCTCCGCGCTGGTCACCCGGCCGGGATCGCGCTCGACGCCGTGCACCAGCACCGGCACGCCTTCGCGCGCGAGCAGCAGCGCGAGCAGCGGCACGAGATTGGGTTGCTTGCGCGCGCCGTTGTAGCTCGGGATCGACACCGGCCGGAACGCCGCGTCCTGCACGTGCACGGGTTCGAACGACGCCTGTGCGGCGGCCAGCATCGCCGCCAGCTCGTCGGCGGTTTCGCCCTTCAGTCGATATGCGATCAGGATTGCGCCGAGTTCGACGTCCGACACGCGCGCATCGAGCATCGCGCGATAGAGCTCGAACGTGTCTTCGGCCGACAGCGCGCGTGCGCCGTGCGGACCGCGGCCGATTTCCTTGATGAAGCGGGCGCACGGGAACGGCGAAGCGGCTGTGGAGTCTTGGGAAGCGGTCATCGTGACGGGGCGGGCGGCCGGCATCGGGCCGCGCGCTGAGCGGTGAGGAATGCCCGAGTATCGCACGGGCGCGCGTCGCGCAAGCGCGGCCGCGTATGCCGACGCGGTGCGGCGCGCTAAACTCGGAGTCCCCGGCGGCGCCGGCCGAATACGATTACGAGAGACAACCGATGAAGCTCTACAGCTATTTCCGCAGTTCCGCGTCTTACCGCGTACGGATCGCCCTGAACCTGAAGCAGCTGCCGTTCGACACGGTGCCCGTGCACATGCTGCGCGACGGCGGCGAGCAACTGAAGGACGCATACCGCGCGGTGAATCCGGATGCGGTCGTGCCGACGCTGATCGACGGCGACGCGACGCTGCAGCAGTCGCTCGCGATCATCGAGTATCTCGACGAAATGCACCCCGAGCCCGCGTTGCTGCCGAAGGCGCCGGCCGACCGCGCGTATGTGCGCGCGATCGCGCTGCAGATCGCGTGCGAGATCCATCCGCTGAACAACCTGCGCGTGTTGAAGTACCTGAAGCACACGCTGCAAGTGTCCGAGGACGCGAAGAGCGAATGGTATCGGCACTGGATCGACGCGGGCTTCGCGTCGCTCGAGACGCGTCTCGCGAACGATCCGCGCACCGGCAAGCTCTGCTTCGGCGACTCGCCGACGCTCGCCGATATCTGCATCGTGCCGCAGATGTTCAACGCCGACCGTTTCTCGATCGATACGACGCGCTTCCCGACGCTGCGGCGGATCGCCGATTACGCGTCGACGCTCGATGCGTTCAAGGCCGCCGCGCCCGGTGTGCAGCCCGACGCCGAATGATGGCCGGCTGACGTCGCCGCGGCCCGCCGCCGCCAATGAAAACGGGCGCCCGAAGGCGCCCGTTGCAGGACGTGTCGACGGCGTTCAGCCGAGCAGCGCGTCCGCGAATTCCACCGCGTTGAACGGCTGCAGGTCCTCGACCTTCTCGCCGACGCCGATGAAGTAGACGGGCACCGGACGCTGCCGCGCGATCGCGGCGAGGATCCCGCCCTTCGCGGTGCCGTCGAGCTTCGTGACGATCAGCCCGGTGAGGCCGAGCGCATCGTCGAAGGCCTTCACCTGCGTGAGCGCGTTCTGGCCGGTGTTCGCGTCGATCACGAGCAGCACCTCGTGCGGCGCGCCGTCGTGCGCCTTCGCGATCACGCGCTTCACCTTTTTCAGCTCCTCCATCAGGTGCAGCTGGGTCGGCAGCCGGCCGGCCGTGTCGGCCATCATCACGTCGATCTTGCGCGCGCGCGCGGCGCTGACCGCATCGAAGATCACCGCGGCCGGATCGCCGCTTTCCTGCTGGACGACCGTCACGTTGTTGCGCTCGCCCCAGACGGCCAGCTGCTCGCGCGCGGCCGCGCGGAACGTGTCGCCCGCGGCCAGCAGCACCGACTGGTCGAAGCTCTGCAGGTGCTTCGCGAGCTTGCCGATGCTGGTCGTCTTGCCCGCGCCGTTCACGCCGGTGATCATCATCACGAGCGGCTGCGCGCGGCCGAGCATCAACGATTTCTCGAGCGGCTGCAGCAGCTCGACGAGCAGATCGTGCAGCGCCGCCTTCACCTGCTGCGGGTCGGTCAGCCGGCCCACGCGCACCTTCTCGCGCAGCGCGCCGAGCAGGTATTCGGTCGCATCGACGCCCGCATCGGACATCAGCAGCGCGGTTTCGAGCTCCTCGTACAGGTCCTCGTCGATCTTCGTGTTGACGAACACGCTGGTGATGCTCGAACCCGTCTTCGCGAGCCCCGATTTCAGGCGCGACAGCCAGGACTTCTTCGCGGACGCGTCCTGCGTCGGCGGCGGCACGATCTCGACCGCTTCGACGACTTCGTCGCTGCCGTCGTTGGTGGGCGTGACCGTCATCACGACGGCGGGCGCGCGCGCAGTGTCCGCCGCTCGCGCGGCGGGGGCCGGCGCAGCGGACGGCTCGTCCGGCTGCGGCGCGTCGGCCGGTTGCGATTCCGCGGAGTCGGGCTCCTGCGTTTTCTTGAATCGTTTGAAGAAGCTGAACATGGTTTGACGTCGGGAAGAGGGCGGGGGCCGGCATGGCGGCGCGCCGGGAGGCGTCGGGCGTGCGCACGGCGGCCGAAACCGAGCATTTTATCAGTGCGGCGAGACAGTCGCGTCAGCCGTCGCCGCCGCTGTGGTAACGTGCGCCTGTTTGGCGGCACGCCCGCGTGCGCGCCCCCGTCTCCCCCGTCGTCGATACTCCGTATGTCCCGTTCCTCTTCCGGCCGCCCCGCGGCCTCTGCCGGCCGCGGCAAGCCGCACACGATCCGCATCATCGGCGGTGACTGGAAACGCACTCCGCTCGCCGTGCTCGATCTCGACGGCCTGCGGCCGACCCCCGATCGCGTGCGCGAGACGCTGTTCAACTGGCTCGGCCAGGATCTCGCCGGCCGGCGCTGCCTCGACCTGTTCGCGGGCACCGGCGCGCTCGGCTTCGAGGCCGCGTCGCGCGGCGCGGCGAGCGTCGTGATGGTCGAGCGCCACCCGCGCGCGGCGCAGCAGCTTCGCGCGATCAAGGACAAGCTGGGCGCGCGCTCGGTCGAGGTCGCGGAAGCCGACGCGCTGCGGCTCGCGGCCGGGCTGACGCCGGGCGCGTTCGACGTCGTGTTCCTCGATCCGCCGTTCGGCGAGCCGGCCGTGCTGGCGCGCGCGCTCGCGCTGGCGGCGCCGCTCGTCGCGCCGGACGGCGCGCTGTACGTCGAAACCGGCGAGGCGCTGGAACCCGATGCGCACGAAGCGCTGGCCGGCTGGCAGGTGGTGAAGCACGGCAAGGCAGGCGCGGTTCACTATCATTTGCTGCAACGCGAAAATGATGAATAATGCGCGTTCCATACGAGGCGGCGCGCCCCAAAGGCGACGCAAGCCCATCTCGGCAGCCACGTGCGCACGGCACGGCTGCCACCCCGTTGGCGTGATGACAGGAGGAGCGACATGGTAGTCGCCGTGTATCCCGGTACGTTCGATCCGCTGACGCGCGGGCACGAAGACCTCGTGCGGCGTGCGTCGAGCATTTTTGATACGCTGGTGGTCGGCGTCGCCGACAGCCGCGCGAAGAAGCCGTTCTTCTCGCTGGAAGAACGTCTGAAGATTGCGAACGAGGTGCTCGGTCACTATCCGAACGTGAAGGTGATGGGCTTCAAGGGCCTGTTGAAGGACTTCGTCCGCACCAACAACGCGCGCGTGATCGTGCGCGGCCTGCGTGCCGTGTCCGATTTCGAATACGAGTTCCAGATGGCGGGGATGAACCGCTATCTGCTGCCCGACGTCGAGACGATGTTCATGACGCCGTCCGATCAGTACCAGTTCATCTCCGGCACGATCGTGCGCGAAATCGCGCAGTTGGGCGGCGATGTCAGCAAGTTCGTGTTCCCGTCCGTCGAGAAGTGGCTGACCGAGAAAGTCGCCGCGATGGGAGGCCCGGCCGCATGACGCGGCGCCGGCCGGTTTCGCCCCGAAGCCGGCCGCGGGCTTGAAGAAGTGAGATCAGTATGGCTTTGATGATTACCGACGAGTGCATCAATTGCGACGTGTGCGAGCCCGAGTGCCCGAACGGCGCGATTTCGATGGGCCCGGACATTTACGTGATCGATCCCGGCAAGTGCACCGAATGCGTCGGCCATTTCGACGAACCGCAGTGCCAGCAGGTGTGTCCGGTCGAATGCATTCCGCGCGATCCGCAGCATGAGGAATCGCACGCGCAGTTGATGGAGAAGTATCACGCGTTGATCGCCGCGAAGGGCGACGGCGCGCAGTGATGTCGCGGTGACGCGTGCGCGTCACCGTTTCTTCGGCCGGCGCAGCCTCGCGCCGGCGTCCTTCCGGTGTTCAGCCGATCATTTCACGCAAGGCCGCGACGAGCGCGTCGCATTCGGCATCGGTGCCGACCGTGATGCGCAGATGCTGGTCGATGCGCGGCGCGCGGAAATGCCGCACGAAAATCTCCCGATCCTTCAGCGTGGCCGCGAGCGTGCCCGCATCGTGCGCCGGATGGCGCGCGAACACGAAGTTCGCGGCCGACGGCACGACGTCGAAACCGAGCGCCTCGAGCGCGTGTGTGAGCCGCGTCCGGCTGTCGATCACGCGACGGGAGGTCGCGGCGAAATAGTCGGTGTCCTCGTATGCGGCCTGCGCGGCGACCTGCGCGAGCCGGTCGAGCGGATACGAGTTGAAGCTGTCCTTCACGCGGTTCAGCGCATCGATCAGATCGACATGGCCGAACGCGAAGCCGACGCGCATGCCCGCCAGCGAGCGCGCCTTCGACGTCGTGTGCACGACCAGCAGGTTCGGATGGCGATCGATCAGCGTGATCGCCGATTGCGCGCCGAAATCGACATAGGCCTCGTCGATCAGCACGACCGACGACGGGTTCGCCGCCGCGATTCGTTCGATGTCCGCGAGCGGCAGCGCGCGCCCGGTCGGCGCGTTCGGGTTCGGAAACAGCACGCCGCCGGCGTCGTCGAGATAGTCGTCGACGCGGATCGAGAAATCGTCCGCGAGCGGCACGATGGCCGTCTGCACGCCGTACAGCCGCGCGTAGGTCGGGTAGAAGCTGTACGAGATGTCCGGGAAGCGCAGCGGCCGGTCGTGCTTGAGCAGCGCGTGGAACGCGTGCGCGAGCACTTCGTCCGAGCCGTTGCCGACGAAAACCTGTTCGGGCTTGATGCGGTGATGGGCCGCGACCGTCTCGCGCAGCGCACGCGCGAGCGGATCGGGATAGCGGCGCAGCGTGTCGCCGGTGTCGCCGAGTTCGCGGGCGATCGCCGCGACGACGCGCGGCGACGGCGGATAGGGATTCTCGTTGGTGTTCAGCTTGACGGGGTGTGCGAGTGCGGGCTGTTCGCCCGGCACGTAAGGCACGAGTTGCTGAACGACGTCGCTCCAGTAACGGCTCACCGCTTGGCTCCTGACAGGCAAAACAGCCAGAGTACCGCATGTGAGCGCTGCGGTGCGCAATTGCGCCGACGGCGGATGGCCGCGCGGCGCATCCGCCGGGCCGCGCGTGGCTCGGCGCCGGTGCTGCGGGCCGGTCAGTTGCGATGCAGCTGCATCGTCGCGCGGTCGAGCTCGCCCTTGACGATCATCGGCATCACGGCGAGCGCGCGCTCGATCGATGCGTCGATCACGTCCTGCTCCTCGCGTCGCGGCGGCTTCAGCACGAAGTTCGCGACGTCGGGCTTCGCGCCGGCACGTGCGCCTTCCGGGATCAGATCGCGCGGATGGCCGATGCCGATACGCAGCCGCCAGTACTGCTGCGACGACAGGTGCGCGGAGATGTCCTTCAGCCCGTTGTGGCCGCCGCTGCCGCCGCCGAGCTTCAGCTTCACGGTGCCGGGCGGCAGATCGAGCTCGTCGTGCGCGACGAGGATCTGATCGGGCAGGATCTTGAAGAAACTCGCGACCGCGACGACCGACTGGCCGGAACGGTTCATGTAGGTTTGCGGCTCGAGCAGATGCACTTCCTCGCCGTGCAGGCGCGCTTTCGCATAAAAGCCGTGAAAGCGGCGCTCGTCGCGCAGCGTCGTGCCGGCCTCGCGGGCGAGCTGGTCGATCAGCCAGAAGCCGGCGTTGTGGCGCGTCGCGGTGTATTCCGCCCCGGGATTGCCGAGGCCGACGATCAGTTTGATCATGACGTTTCGTAGGCGGCAGCGCCCGCCTGGGCGCAAAAAAGAAAAACCCGCCGGGCGAGCCGCGGCGGGTTGCGTCGACCGTTTCGTGAAACGGATCGAATGGCGCGTGGGCAGCCGTTAGGCAGCCGGCGTTTCGCCTTCTGCTGCGTCCGACACGGCACCAGCCGGGACCGTCGCCGAGGCGACAACCGGGTTTTCCGCGTCGACGTGCGCGACCAGCGCGACGCCGTTCGGCAGTGCGATGTCCTTCGCGTGCAGCGACTGACCTGCTTCGATCTTCGACAGATCGACTTCGAGGAATTCCGGCAGAGCCGACGGCAGGCACTCGACTTCGATTTCCGTCGTGACGTGCGAGACGATTGCGCTCGACAGCTTCACTGCCGGGCTGACTTCGGCGTTCAGGAAGTGGAGCGGCACCTTCGTGTGCAGCTTCTTCTTCGCATCGACGCGCTGGAAGTCAACGTGCAGCACCAGTTGCTTGAACGGGTGGTATTGCACGTCGCGCAGCAGAACCTGTTGCGACTGGCCAGCGATTTCCAGGTCGAGGATCGACGCGTGGAAAGCTTCCTTCTTCAGTGCGTGCCACAGCGCGTTGTGATCCAGTTCGATCTTTTGCGGGGCAGCTTCGCCACCGTAGACGATGCCCGTGGTCTTACCGGCGTTGCGCAGGCGGCGGCTCGCACCCGTACCTTGCTGTTGGCGCTCGAAAGCGACGACTTTCATGTGATTCTCCATTTGCTGCCCGCGACCAGGCAGTAAAACGGGGCCGGCGAAATGGCGGCCCCCGATAAAGCGGACGGGGTTTCGTCTATCCCGTCCGATTGTGCAAAAAGCGAAGCGTCACCGCTTCGCTTTCTGCGCATTCGTTACGTGTCGTTCCGCGATCAGGATTCCGCGAACAGCGACATCACCGAGTCGCCGCGGCGAATCCGCGAGAACGTTTCGGCCAGCAGGCTCGCGCTCGTCAGCGAGCGAATCTTCGAGCAGGCCAGCGATTCTGCCGACAGCGGGATCGTATCGGTGACGACCAGCTCGTCGAGTGCCGATGCGGCGATGCGCTCGGCGGCGCCGCCCGACAGCACCGGGTGCGTCGCATAGGCGAACACCTGCTTCGCGCCGCGATCCTTCAGCACTTGCGCGGCCTTGCAGAGCGTGCCGGCCGTATCGACCATGTCGTCCATGATCACGCAGGTGCGGCCTTCGACTTCACCGATGATGTTCATCACTTCGGCGACGTTCGCCTTCGGACGACGCTTGTCGATGATCGCGAGATCGCAGTTCAGCTGCTTCGCGAGCGCGCGGGCGCGCACCACGCCGCCGACGTCCGGCGACACGACGAGCAGATCCGAGTAGTTCTGCTTGCGCAGATCGCCCAGCAGGATCGGCGTTGCGTAGATATTGTCGACCGGAATGTCGAAGAAGCCCTGAATCTGGTCGGCGTGCAGATCCATCGTGATGATCCGCTCGACGCCGGCGATTTCCAGCATGTTCGCGACGATCTTCGCCGAGATCGCGACGCGCGCGGAACGCGGGCGGCGATCCTGGCGGGCGTAGCCGAAGTAGGGGATGGCAGCGGTGATCCGGCCGGCGGACGCACGCTTGAGCGCGTCGACCATGATCATCAGTTCCATCAGATTGTCGTTGGCCGGCGCGCACGTGGATTGCAGGACGAAGACGTCCTTGCCGCGCACGTTTTCCTGGATCTCGACCTGGATCTCGCCGTCGGAGAACCGGCTGACCATTGCTTTGCCGAGGGGAATACCAAGGATATTGACGACTTCCTGGGCGAGCGCGGGGTTCGCGTTGCCAGTAAAGACCATCAAGCCATCATGGCTGTGGCTGCTCATCGTGCACCTGCTTCAGGCTTAGGCGGGAAATGCGGGAAAATTTTTGGCAGGGGAGGAAGGACTCGAACCCTCGCATGCCGGAATCAAAATCCGGTGCCTTGACCAACTTGGCGACTCCCCTACACTTAACTGATAACTTCGCCGGACTCGTAGGCCATCCGACAAAGCGAAACTTCATGACGCGAAAGCGAAGAGCGGATGCTCGTTCAGGCTCTCGGCAACTGCACCATTCCAACCGGTGGGCAGATTGGCTTTCACCGCTTCTGCCTCGTGCCTGCTTCGAAACACCGCAAACACGCTTGCTCCGGAGCCGGTCATCCTTGAAGGGGTCACATTATACAACCATTTGACCACCTGTGCAACTTCCGCGTACTTACTTGTCACAACTTGCTGCATATCGTTCCGGCCGAAACTGTCTGGCCATCCCGCATCGCTGTTACGCCGTGCAAGAAAGTCAGCAATTGTGACTGGCTTTGTGTCCCTTGTCAACAGCTCGTCTGAAAAAATCTCAGCGGTGGGGACATGAACTCGCGGCGTCACAACCAGGAACCAGCGAGTCGGCAATTGTACCTCAGCTAATTCTTCTCCGATACCCTCTGCGAACGCATTTTTTCCGAAAACGAAGAACGGCACGTCCGCGCCGAGTTTCACCGCGAGCGATTGCAGCTCCGCACGCGAAAGGTTGAGTTGCCACAGACGGTTCAGCGCGAGCAGCGTCGTCGCCGCATCCGAGCTGCCGCCGCCAAGGCCCGCGCCCATCGGCAGGCACTTGTCGATCTCGATGTCGACGCCCGCGACGGTGCCGGTGTGTGCTTTCAGCAGGTTCGCCGCGCGCACGACGAGATCGCTTTCCTCTGGCACGCCCGGCACGTCGGTCGCGCGTGCGACGCGGCCGTCGTCGCGCAGCGTGAAGTGCAGCGTGTCGCCCCAGTTCAGCAGCTGGAACACGCTCTGCAGATCGTGATAGCCATTCGGCCGGCGGCCGGTGATGTGCAGGAACAGGTTGAGTTTCGCGGGCGCAAGGCAGTTGCGCAGCGAGCGGGTCGAATCGGTCATGCGTATGTCGGGGCTAGGTTCACGTGCTCACTGGTCGAGCACGAGCTTGATGTCGAGTGGTGGCGTCGCGCGCACGAGGTTCACGCGTTTGACGCCCGTGGCCGGCGCGTCCGCGTAGGCGAGGTAGTCGATCGTCCAGCCGTCCTGGCGGATCTGCGTGACGCGCGCGGCGTCGGCCGGATCGCGCTGCGTCTGCGCGGGCGTCGTGGGCGCGGGCGTTGGCAGCAGCCAGTAGCGCAGGCCGGCGAGCGGCAACGCGAAGCCGAGCGTGTTCTGCATCAGCTCGCCGACGTCGGTCGCATATTGCGGCTGACGGTTCGGCAGCTCGAGCGACGCGGCCTGCGGCGTCGATTTGACGACGGCGAGCGTCTGGCCGAGCGGGCTGCGCAGTTCCAGCGATACGTCGTCGCCGTGCTCCTGCCAGTCGAAGTTGCCGTACACGTTCTGTTGCCGGCCGAGGCGGTCGTTGTACTGCACCGCGAAGCGGCCGTGATACGCGTGCGTCGCGGCCGTCTGCAGCACGGCGTCCGACGGCGCGTTCGCCGCCGGCGGCGTGCTCGCGCAGCCGGCGAGCGCGAGCGCCGCGCCGGCCGCAGCCAGCGCGCGCTGCGCGCGGAAAGACGGGAAAAGCATCGGGAACATCCGCATCAAAGGCCGTTGACCTGCAGGCGCTTCAGCGTCTGCACGAGCGTCTCGTTGTCGGGCTCGAGCTGCTGCGCGGCACGCCACGCGTTGCGTGCGTCTTCCTGCGCGCCGCTCTTCCACAGCACTTCGCCCAAGTGCGCGCCGATCTCGGCGTTCGGCTGCAGCTCGTACGCGCGCCGCAGCACCTTGGTCGCGCCGGCCGTGTCGCCCATCCGGTACTTCACCCAGCCGAGGCTGTCCATGATGTACGCATCGTTCGGCGCGAGCGACAGCGCCTTGTCGATCAGCTTGTTCGCCTCGGGCAGCCGCTGGTTGCGATCGGCCAGCGAATAGCCGAGCGCGTTGTATGCCTGCGGATTGTCGGGCTGCGTGCGGATCAGCTCGCGCAGCTGCTTTTCCATCGTCGCGTAGTGGCCGGTCTTTTCGGCCGCCATCGCGTAGTCGTAGCGCAGGTCGGGATCGTCCGGGAAGTCCTGGACCGCCTGGCCGAGCCGTGCCTCGGCTTCCGTGTAGCGCTTCGCGGTGAACAGGATCGACGCGTCGGTGCGCGCGACCACGGCCGCATCGCGCGGATCGCTGATCGGCAGATCGTCGAGCACCTTGCGCGCCTCGTCGGTCTTGCCCTGTTTCTGCAGCAGCTGGGCGCGCGTGATCTGCGCGGGCAGGTAGTGCTGGCTCGTCTGGTCGACCTTGTCGAGCCACTGCGACGCCTGCGCGTCGTTGCCTTGCTCGATCGCGATCTGCGCAAGGTAGATGTAGCCCTGGCCGACGTCGAGGTTCGGCTGCTTCGTGCCGAGCTGCACGTACTGTTTCAGGTACGCGCTCGCATCGTCGAGCTTCTTCTGCTGGATCTTGATCAGCGCGAGCGCCATCAGCGGCGTCGGATCCTTCGAATCGAGCTTGCGCATCGACTCGAACTGCTTTTGCGCGTCGTCGAGGCGATCGTCGGCGAGATACAGCTGCGACAGCGCGAGCCGCGCATCGCGCGACTTCGGATTCTGCTGAACGTATTTCTCGAACGAAGCGATGCCGGCCGCGCGCTCCGCGGGCCCCATCTGCGACAGCATCAGCGCGGCCGGCAGGTAGTCGGGGCGGATCTGCAGCGCCTGCTTCAGCGATTGCGCGGCGCCTTCCTTGTCGTCGACCGCGAGCTGCTGCCGCGCGATCGCGAGCTGCGCCTCCGGCCGGTTCATGTCGTTCTTCAGCATGTCCTTCAGCACCGCGAGGCCGCCGACGCGGTCGGCGCCGCGCACCAGCAGCGCCTGCAGCGCGAGGATCGCCTGACCGCGCGTCTCGCCGGTCGCGCGCGCCAGCTCGCGGGCGAGCATCGGCTGCGCGTCGGCGGGCTTGCCGGCGAGCACCAGCAGCGCCGCGTCGACTTGCGACGCGCGATTCGAATCCGGCGCGTACTGGAGCCACAGATTGGCCGCCGACAGCGCGTCGGCCGGGCTTTGCGCACCCAGCGCGATCTCGGTCGCACGCTGCGCCATGCGCGGATCGCGCGTGTCGCGGGCGAGCGCGAGGTAGGTCTGGTAGGCCGGCGCCGGCTGGTTGCGCTGGAGCGCGACCTCGGCGGCCAGCACCTGGTAGACGATCTGGCTCGTCAGCGGAACGGCCGGGAGATTCTTCTTCTCGTCCGGCATCACGTGCTCGAACGCGCCCTGCGACTGCGCGTCGTCCGATGCCGGAGCCTGCGCGTGAGCCGGGAGGGCGGTGAGGGTCCATGCGGCGAACAGCGCGGCGCCGAGCGCACGGCGGACCGGGAAGGCGCGCGCGCCGCGCGCGGCGGCGGGGCGCTTCAGAAGCAGCTTCGAGGGCAGGGTCATGGAAATCCGTTCGATGTTTCAACCGATTGTAACGCGCTCGCTACAATACACGCACGATCGTGAATCCCGTCTCAGACCCGCAAAACATGCCAGAGTTGCCAGAAGTCGAAGTCACGCGCCGGGGCATCGCGCCCTTTGTCGCGGGCCGCCGCGTCGAGCGTGTCGACGTCCGCACCGCGATGCTGCGTTGGCCGGTGCCGGCGGACCTCGCCGAGCAATTGCGCGCGCGCGAGGTGCTCGCCGTCGAGCGTCGCGGCAAGTATCTGCTGTTCGAAGTCGACGCCGGCTGGTTCATCGTCCATCTCGGGATGACCGGCACGCTGCGCGTGCTGCCGGTGGCCGGCGTGCCGGTCGCGGCCAAACACGACCACATCGACTGGATCTTCGACGAATTCGTGCTGCGCTTTCGCGATCCGCGCCGCTTCGGCGCCGTGCTGTGGCACCCGCGCGAAGCCGGCGACGTGCATGCGCATCCGCTGCTCGCGAGCCTCGGCGTCGAGCCGTTCTCGCCCGCCTTCACCGGCGCGCTGCTGCATGCGCGCACGCGCGGGCGCACGGTGTCGGTCAAGCAGGCGCTGCTCGCGGGCGACATGGTCGTCGGCGTGGGCAACATCTATGCGTCGGAGAGCCTGTTTCGCGCCGGCATCCGGCCGACGACCGCGGCCGGCAAGGTGTCGCTGCCGCGCTATGAGCGGCTCGCCGACGCGGTGCGCGCGACGCTCGCCGACGCGATCGAACGCGGCGGCAGCACGCTGCGCGATTTCGTCGGCAGCAACGGCGAAAGCGGCTATTTCCAGCTCGACTGCTTCGCGTACGACCGCGCCGGGCTGCCTTGCCGCGTATGCGGCACGCCGATCCGCCAGATCGTGCAGGGGCAGCGCTCGACCTATTTCTGTCCGACCTGCCAGCGTTGAGCTGCGCGTCGTAACCTCTTTCCGAAACTTCGAACACTTGAAGCCGCCCCGCATCGCTCCCGCTCCGTTCCCCGTCACGCCGCTGCACCGCACCTTCGCCACGCGCCTCGTCGCCTGGCAGCGCGTGCACGGCCGCCATGACCTGCCGTGGCAGAACACCCGCGATCCGTACCGGATCTGGCTGTCGGAAATCATGCTGCAACAGACGCAGGTGTCGACGGTCGTTCCGTATTACACGCGCTTTCTCGAGCGCTTTCCCGACGTCGCCGCGCTCGCGGCCGCGCCGTCCGACGACGTGATGGCGCTGTGGGCCGGCCTCGGCTACTACTCGCGCGCGCGCAATCTGCATCGCTGCGCGCAGGTCGTCGTCGCCGAGCACGGCGGCGTATTCCCGTCGACGCCGGACGGGCTTGCCGAGCTGCCGGGCATCGGCCGCTCGACGGCCGCCGCGATCGCGTCGTTCGCGTACGGCGCGCGCGCGACGATCCTCGACGGCAACGTGAAGCGCGTGCTCGCGCGGGTGTTCGGCGTCGAAGGCTTTCCGGGCGACAAGCGCGTCGAGAACGACATGTGGGCGCTCGCCGAATCGTTGCTGCCGGATGCCGCGAATGCGGCCGATGTGAGCGCGTACACGCAAGGGCTGATGGATCTCGGCGCGACGCTGTGCGTGCGCGGCAAGCCGGATTGCGCGCGCTGTCCGTTCGCGGGCGACTGCGTCGCGCAGTCGACGGGGCGCCAGCGCGAACTTCCGGCAGCCCGGCCGAAGAAGGCGGTGCCGACGCGCAAGACCTGGATGCTGGTGCTGCGCGACGGCGATGCGGTGCTGCTCGAGCGGCGTCCGCCGGCCGGCATCTGGGGCGGGCTGTGGTGCCTGCCGCAGGCCGACGGCGATGCGGCGCTCGCGGCGCTGGCGCAGGGCTTCGGCGGCGGCGGCCCGGTGCCGCTCGCGCCGTTCACGCACACCTTCACGCATTTCCGGCTGGAGATCGAACCGCGCCTGAGCGACATGACGCACGGCGGTCAGGCGCAAGCGGCGGCGCTCGATGCCGACACCGCGTGGGTGTCGCTCGCCGGCCTCGATGCGTACGGCGTGCCGGCGCCGGTGCGCAAGCTGCTCGATGCGTTGAGCGGGCCGCTGTTGTGACGAAACGGTGACGAGGCGGCGCGTGCGTTCAGTACGCCGCGACGCCGCTCCGCGCGCTCGCGCCGCGGCTTCGATCCGCCACGTGAAGCCGATAGAAAACCGACGCGCGTCCTGCGCTCAAAGCCATCCGTGCCGATCGAGCACGTGATGCACGGCGTCGATCCGGGCGCCGACGTCCGGAAACTCCATCAATTTCTGCCGCGCGCGCAGGTCGAGCGGCAGCAGCTCGGCGAGACGGTTGGACACCCAGCTCGGGTCGTCGAGGCGGAACGGCTCGCAAAACGGCAGCTTGTTGTCGGGCTCGGACTTCTTCAGCGCGTCGATGATCCGTTCGAGCACCTCCGCGCACGAGCCGAACTGCGCGAGCGCCTGTTCGCCTTCGAGCGGGATGTCGTCGGGGAGCGCCTGCGCGATGCCGACCAGCAGCCCGTTGCCTTCGACGCGATACGACAGCAGCTCGAAGCGCTGCGTGCCGATCGCCTGCATGTAGAGCATGCCGAACTCGCCGGTGTCGCATTCGGTGATGCGCGCCATGCAGCCGATGGTCTCGGGCACCGACACGGCGCCGTCCTGCGCCACTTCGGGGCCGCTCTTGAGCAGGCACACGCCGAACGGCGCGTCGTCGCGCAGGCACGCGCGGCACATGTCCAGATAGCGCGCCTCGAACACCTTCAGCGGCAGCCAGCCGCCGGGGAACAGCACCGTGTGCAGCGGAAACAGCGGCAGGTCGATCAGGGTCGTCGATAAGGTGGACATGGCGCGCTGGCGAGAGAGGCGGTGTCGCTAAGGTCGGTGGACGTCGGCGACGAGCCGCGACGACGCGTCGACATCCACCGGCGCGTCACGATGCCGCACGATCACGTTCGCATCGTGCGCGAGGCGCGCGGCGAGCGTTTCCGCGATGAACACCGAGCGATGCTGGCCGCCGGTACAGCCGATGGCGACGGTCAGATAGCTGCGGTTGTCCTCGCGAAAGTGCGGCAACCATTTCATCAGGAACGCATGGATGTCGTCGATCATCTGATGGACGATCGGCAGTGCGTCGAGAAACGCGATGACCGGCTGGTCGAGCCCGGTGAGCGGGCGCAGCTCGTGGTCGTAGTACGGATTCGGCAGCGCGCGCACGTCGAACATCAGGTCGGCGTCGAGCGGCACGCCGCGCTTGAAGCCGAACGATTCGAACATCACCATCAGGTCGTTGTTCTTCTGCTCGATGAAGCGCTTGACCCAGGTGCGCAGCACGTTCGCGCGCAGCGTGCTGGTGTCGATCTGGTGGCCGAATTCGGCGAGCGGCGCGACCAGCTCGCGCTCGCGCTCGATCGCTTCCTCGAGCGACGACAGCAGCCCGACGTTCGCGTCGTGCGACGGCGAGCCGGACAGCGGATGGCGCCGGCGCGTTTCGGAAAAGCGCTGGATCAACGACTGCGTGCTCGCGTTGAGGAACAGCACGCGCACGTCGTGCTCGAGCGACAGCGCGCGGATCAGGCCGGGCATTTCGTCGAGCGACGCGCTCGAACGCGCATCGATCGCGACCGCGAGCCGGTGCTGGCCATCCTCGGCGAGGTAGCGGGCGAGTTCGGGCAGCACGTGCGGCGGCAGGTTGTCGACGCAGTAGTAGCCTGCGTCCTCCAGCGCGTTCAGCGCGACGGACTTGCCTGAGCCGGAGATGCCGGTGATGAGGACGATGCGCATGGGAAGCAGAGAATCCTGACGTTTCATCATAGCACCGGCTCGACGCGTCGGCGCTGCGTGGCCGGCGCGCGAACGCTATACCAGCTTGCCGGGGAACTGACTGTCGGGATCCTGCATCGCGAGCCGTTGCCGATCCATGAAATCGCGCAACGTGTCGATGCCGCGCAGCTGCAGGATCGTGTTGCGCACGGCCGCCTCGACGAGCACCGCGAGGTTGCGGCCGGCCGCCACCTGGATCGTGACCTTGCTGATCGGCAGGCCGAGCACGTCGACCGTCTGGCTTTCGAGCGGCAAGCGCTGGAATTCGCCGTCCGGCCGGCGCACCAGCTGGACGATCAGCTTCAGCTTCATTTTCCGGCGCACGGCGGTTTCGCCGAAGATCGTCTTGATGTCGAGCAGCCCGAGGCCGCGCACTTCGAGCAGGTTCTGCAGCAGCGGCGGGCAGCGGCCTTCGACGAAATCGGGACCGAGGCGGACGAAATCGACGGCGTCGTCGGCCACCAGGCCGTGACCGCGGCTGATCAGCTCGAGGCCGAGCTCGCTCTTGCCGAGCCCCGAATCGCCGGTGAGCAGCACGCCCATCCCGAGGATGTCGAGGAACACGCCATGCAGCGTCGCGCGCGGCGCGAGGATGCGCGACATGTAGAGCCGCAGGCTGTCGATGACCGCGGCCGCGGACATCGGCGTCGTGAACAGCGGCGTGGACGAGCGCGTGCAGCGCAGCACCAACTCGGGCGGGGCGGCCGCGCCGCCGGCCACCACCAGGAACGGCGGCTCGAGCGCGATCAGCTCGGCCATGTGGCGCGAACGGTCTTCGTCGGTCTGCCGCTGGTAGTAGTCGATTTCGGCTTCGCCGAGCACCTGGATCCGGTTCGGGTGGATCAGGTTCAAGTGGCCGACGAGGTCGGCGCTCGACGTCGCGTTGCCGACCGTGTCGGCCGAGAAACCGCGCTCCCAGCCTTCATGCCCCGTCAGCCAACTGAGCTTCAGCGTGGCCGCGTTGTCGTCGAAGATGCTCTGGGCGTTGATGCTGGACGTATCCATGACTCTCGTCACTCCAATGAGCCGGTGCATGCGCACGGCGACGGGCGTCGCCATGCCGGACCGGCGCCGGGCGGCCCTGGACGGCGGCGCGTGCCGCCGGGTTCTGGGGAATGTTCCGCCCGGATCAACTCAAGGTTGCCACTGAGTGAGCAGGCGATGCAACTCGGCGATATCCGTTTCGTTGTGCAGACGCTCGCGCGCGTCTCGATCGGACAGCAGCTGCGCGATCTCCGACAGGATCTCGAGGTGCTGCTGCGTGGCTTGCTCGGGCACGAGCAGGAAAATCAGGAGCCCGACGGGCTGGCCGTCGGGTGCTTCGAACGGGATCGCCTCGGCGAGCCGGACGAAGGCGGCGAGCGGATGCTTGAGACCCTTGATGCGCCCGTGTGGAATCGCGACGCCTTCGCCGAGCCCGGTCGAGCCGAGGCGCTCGCGCGCGAACAGGTTGTCCGTGACGGTGCTGCGGGCGATGCCGTTCTGATTCTCGAAGATCAGCCCCGCTTGCTCGAAGACGCGTTTCTTGCTGGTGACGGAGAGGTCGATGACGACGTTCTCAATGGGCAGGATTTTGGCTAGGCGATTCATGTTGGCAGGCGAGTGGGCGGCCTGGGGTCTCCTTGCTGCGGCAGACTGATTTTCCATGTTCGGCGATATCAAGGCGTTCGGCTTCGGCAGCCTGCAACGCAGCTACCGCGCGCCACGCCCCCCGGCGATAACCGGCACATTATAGAGCACAGCCGCGTGCATGGCGCAGCATGGACGGACCGGTCGCACCACGGCCCCGAGGGCACAAAAAAAGCCCGGCGAACCGGGCGATGTGCGTGTTGCGGTAAAGGTTATTGCGGCGGCAGTTCGATCTGGTCGACCGACGGCTGGAGCTTGATCGGGTCGTGCGCATGGGTCTGCAGACGCTCCATGTGCTTGACGACCTGGCGATCCAGCTTGTCGATCAGCAGATCGATCGCTGCGTACAGGTTGCCGTTCGCGCTTTCGACGAAGATGTCCTTGCCCTTCAGGTGCAGGTTGATTTCCGCGCGCTGCTGCTTGTCCTTTTCCTTGTGGTTGTCGACCGAGAGGATCACAGTGCCATCGATGACCTGATCGCTATGGCGTAGCACCCGGTCCAGCTTGGTGATCACGTATTCGCGAATTGCAGGCGTGACTTCGAGATGATGTCCACTGATCTTCAGGTTCATAGTGCTTCTCCAAGCGAGTGACCACCCGGCCGCATCGAGGCGGCGCTCCGGTCGACTTGCCCTGCCGCACATGGCGGCGTAATCGCGGACAGGTCGCCCGGCCTGTTCCCCGTATGCGCGGTGGCCGGAACACGCCTGCCGCCGGGCAGGCAGCAGGCTTAAAGAGATTTGCGCAGATTCACTGCCGGGATCCTGAGGGCTTCGCGATACTTCGCGACCGTGCGGCGCGCGACCACGAATCCCTGTTCTGCCAGCAGCTCGGCAATGCGGCTGTCCGAAAGTGGCGACTTTGGGTCTTCAGCTCCTATCAGTTGCTTGATCAGGGCTCGGATGGCGGTCGACGATGCGGCGCCTCCGGTGTCGGTCGAAACGTGCGATCCGAAGAAGTACTTGAACTCCAGCGTCCCGAACGGGGTCAGCATGTACTTACCGGTTGTCACACGGCTGACAGTCGACTCGTGTAGGCCCAGCGTATCAGCTATTTCCCGCAAAACCAAGGGGCGCATGGCAATTTCGCCGTGCGCAAAGAAGTTCTTCTGACGTTCGACAATAGCCTGCGCGACACGCAGGATCGTGTCGAATCGCTGCTGGATATTCTTGATCAGCCAGCGTGCTTCCTGCAGCTGTTGCTTCAACGATCCGGTCGACGGATCGCCGCGGCTGTTGCGCAGAATGTTCGCGTACAGGTTGTTGATCCGCAGGCGCGGCATCACCTCCGGATTGAGCTCCGCGAGCCAGCCCTGGCCGGCCTTCTTCACGATGATGTCGGGCACCACGTAGTCGGCCTCGGCCTTGCCGTAGGCCGCGCCCGGGAACGGCTCCAGCGAGCGGATCAGCGCGTGCGCGTCGCGCAGCGCGTCGTCGCTCGCCTTCAGTTGCTTGCGCAGCCGCGTGAAGTCGCGCGCGGCGAGCAGCTCGAGATGCTGCGAGACGATTTCCAGCGCGAGCGTGCGGGTCGGGGACGGATCGAGCCGCAGCAGTTGCAGCTTCAGGCATTCGGACGCCGAGCGCGCGCCGACGCCGGCCGGATCGAAGCTGTGCAGCAGCGCGAGCGCCGCGTTCAGCTCGTCGCCGTCGACTTCCAGTTCGGGCGGCAGGTCGGCCAGCACTTCGTCGAGCGACGCGGTCAGATAGCCGTCGTCGTCGAGCGATTCGATCAGGAACATCACGAGCGCGCGATCGCGCGGGCTGGCCTGCGTGACGCGCAGCTGCGCGGACAGATGCTCGCGCAGCGACGTGGCGGCTTCCTGGACCTGCAGCGGCGGGAGATCGTCGTCGTCCGACGCGCCGCTCGAGCGGCCGAATTCGTCGAGATTCCATTGCGGGCCGTCGCTCGCGTCGCCCGAGCCATAGCCGTCGTATTCGTCGGTGGCGGCCGGCTCGTCGCGTTCGGCGCGCTCGCTCGACTGGCCGCTGCCGTTCATGCTGCCGGACTCGCCGTTCGGGGCGGGCGGCGTCTGCGCGATCAGCGATCCGTCGGCTGCGACGCGCAGCGGGCTCGCGATCCATTCGTCGTCGCTTTCCAGCAGCGGATTCTGCGCGACGGCCATCGCGACTTCCTGCTGCAGCTCGAGCGTCGACAGCTGCAAAAGCCGAATCGACTGCTGCAGCTGCGGCGTCAACGCAAGGTGTTGCGACAGGCGGAGTTGGAGGCTGGCTTTCATGGCGAGGAGGGAGTCATACCGGCAGTTTGCCACGACCCAGCCGCGTTGAGCCATCCGCGATTACGCGCGGCGCGGCGTCAGGCCGCGGCAGGGCCGCTGAGCGGGCACGCGGGCGCGGCCCCGCGCGGCGTCGCCGGGCGGGGGCGGCCAGCCATGGGGAAGTTACATCCGGAAGTGTTCGCCGAGGTAGACGCGGCGCACGCTCTCGTTCTCGATGATTTCGCTCGGCGCGCCGGCGGCGAGCACCGAACCGTCGCTGATGATGTAGGCGTGATCGCAGATGCCGAGCGTTTCACGCACGTTGTGATCGGTGATCAACACGCCGATGTTGCGTTGCTTCAGGAACTTGACGATCTTCTGGATCTCGAGCACCGCGATCGGGTCGACGCCCGCGAACGGTTCGTCGAGCAGGATGAAGTTCGGGTTGGTCGCGAGCGCGCGTGCGATCTCCACGCGACGGCGTTCGCCGCCCGACAGCGACAGCGCGGGATTGTCGCGCAGGTGGCCAATCTGCAGCTCGTCGAGCAGCGCCTCCGTGCGCGCCGCGATGGCGTCCTTCGACAGGCGCTTGCCGTCTTCGCCGTGCTGCAGCTCGAGCACCGCGCGGATGTTTTCCTCGACGGTCAGCTTGCGGAACACCGACGCTTCCTGCGGCAGATACGACAGGCCGAGCGACGCGCGCTTGTGGATCGGCAGCAGGCTGATCGAACTGCCGTTCAGCGAGATTTCGCCCGCATCGAGCGGCACGAGGCCGACGATCATGTAGAACGACGTCGTCTTGCCCGCGCCGTTCGGGCCGAGCAGGCCGACCACCTCGCCGCTCTTCACGTCGAGCGACACGTCCTTGACGACGGTGCGCGAGCCGTAGCGCTTCTTCAGGTTGCGCACCACGAGCGAACTCGTGGTGCCGGCCGGCTGGCGATTCGGAAGCGCGTTCATTGGGCGGGCGCTCCCTGGATCGTGGTCGACGGCGACAGCTTCGCCGGCGCGCCGTTCAGGGGACCGGGGCCGCCGTTCTTCGGCGACAGCATCGCGCGCACGCGGCCGTTCGGGTTGCCCGGCGCGGCGACGTCCTTGCCGCCCTTCGCGGTGTAGAAGTCGCGCTGGCCGTCGTACGTGATCACGCTGCCGTGCACGGTGTCCGCGATCGTCGACGTGCCCTGCAGGCGGCGCACGGTGGCGGCCGTCGTCAGCGTGGTCAGGTCCTGCTTGCCGTCGTAGTCGATGCGCTCGGCGTCGCCGTCGATGTATTCGTCGAGGCCTTCGCGCTTCTGGCGGAACGTCGCGTGCTTCTTGCCGCTGCCGAACGACGTCGCGTACTGGTAGCCTTCCGGGTCCTGCCGCACTTCGACGCGGTCGCCGGTGATCTTGATCGTGCCCTTCGTGATCACGACGTTGCCGGTCGCGACGGTCACCTGCTTCAGGTCGTCATAGGTCAGGTTGTCGGCCTCGACGTTGATCGGCTTGTTCTGGTCGGCCTTCTCGGCATGGGCGAGCGGCGCCAGCCCGACGAGCGGGAGCGCCACGAGCGTCGCGACGAGCGCGGCGCGGACGGCGCGCGCAGCGCCGCCGGAATTCTGTCGAGGGAACGGTTCGTTCATGCAGTCACGTGAGGGATGCGTCACCTGGGTTGACCTTTCGAGCCGCCGGACGTGTCCGTGGCGGCGATCGTGCCGCGCACGTTGCCGTAAAGCTCGATGACCCGGGTGACGTTGTTGTACTTCATGCCGTCGGTCGCGTTGACGAGCGACAGGCCGCGCTGAAGTTTAACCGGCTTTTCGGTCTGGATCACATCGTCGTTGACCAAGATCCGGAAATGCTGCGAATCGGCCTGCATCTGCGGATCGCCGCCGCCGGCCACGCGCAGGATGCGCGCGTCGTCGTACAAGTCGACGATCGACACGTCGCCGTTGACCGTGCCGCGCTTCGCGGTGGTCGTGACGACCGGCTTGCCGGGCTGGAACGCGCGCATCGCCGGATCGGTCAGGTCGCTGTCGTCGGTGTCTTCGTAGTGGACCAGCTTCGCGGCCGTCAGCCGGTACTGGGTCGTGCCGGTCTGGTCGAGCTCGGTGACCGAGAAGTTGTCGGCGAAATAGTCGGGCGTATGGCGCTTCGGTTGCGCGGCGCCTTCGCCGGGCGGCGGCAGCGTCGCCTGCAGCAGCCACCACGTGATGCCCGCGAGCGCGGCCACCGCGACGAGCGGCAGCAGCTGGGTCCAGCGAAATTGCGGATTCATCGGTCAGACTCCGCACGCGGCGGCGAGCAGCGCATCGTAGCGGCGCTGCGCGCGCAGGATCGCGTCGCACACTTCGCGCACCGCGCCGTGACCGCCGCGGGCCTCGGCCACCCAGTGTGCGCGCGCGATCACCTCGGGGTGCGCATTGGCCGGCGCGGTCGCGAAGCCGCAGCGCAGCATCACGGGCAGGTCGGGCCAGTCGTCGCCCATGTAGCCGCATGCGTCGGCGCCGATGCCGAGCGAGCCGGCCAGATCGGCGAACACGGCGAGCTTGTCCTCGACGCCCTGGAACAGGTGCGCGATCTTCATTTCCTTCGCGCGCGCCGCGACGATCTCCGAACGGCGTCCGGTGATGATCGCGGTCGCGATGCCGGCTTCGCCGAGCAGCTTCACGCCATGGCCGTCGAGCGAATTGAACGACTTCATCGCGTCGCCGGCCGCGGTAAACAGCAGGCCGCCGTCGGTCAGTACGCCGTCGACGTCGAAAATCATCAGCTTCACGCGGCTCGCGCGTTCGGCCGCAGTCAGCGCTGCGCTCATCAGATCACCTTCTTCGAAAACAGGTCGTGCATGTTCAGCGCGCCGATCAGCATGCCGTTTGCATCGACCACCAGCATCTGGTTGATCCGGTGGCGCTCCATCAGTTCCACGGCTTCGACCGCGAGCTGGTCCGGGCCGATCGTGCGCGGCGCGCGCGTCATCACGTCGACGATCGGCAGCGTGCGGAAGTCGCCGTCGCGCGCGAGCACGCGGCGCAGGTCGCCGTCGGTGAAGATGCCGGCGACGCGGCCGTCGGGATCGACCACGGCCGTCATGCCGAGGCGCTTTTCGGTGATCTGGAACAGCGCGTCCGACAGCGTCGCGTCGAGCCCGACGCGCGGCACGTCGGCGCCGCTGCGCATCACGTCGCGTACGTGCGTGAGCAGACGGCGGCCGAGCGCGCCGCCCGGATGCGAGCGCGCGAAGTCCTCGGAGCCGAAGCCGCGCGCATCGAGCACCGCGACGGCGAGCGCGTCGCCGAGCGCGAGCGCGGCCGTCGTGCTCGCGGTGGGCGCGAGGTTCAGCGGGCAGGCTTCCTTCGACACGGCGGCGTTCAGGTGCACGTCGGCGAGCTTGCCGAGGCTCGATTCGGCGCGGCCCGTGATCGCGATCAGCTTCGCGCCGATCCGCTTGACGAGCGGCAGGATCGCCACGAGCTCTTCCGATTCGCCGGAATACGAAATGCCGATGAAGACGTCGTCGGCGGTCACCATCCCGAGGTCGCCATGGCTCGCTTCCGCCGGGTGGACGAAGAATGCAGGCGTACCGGTGCTGGCCAGCGTGGCCGCGATCTTGCGGGCGATATGCCCTGATTTGCCGATGCCGGAGACCACCACGCGCCCGCGGCAGCCGAGCAGCAGTGCCACGGCCTGGACGAAGTCGCCGTCGAGCTGGTCGCGCAGCGCGCGCACGGCGTCCGCCTCGATGTCGAGCACGTCGCGGGCGAGCGCGAGCGCCCGATCATCATTGATTTTCGCTATCATGCGCGGAGTATAGCAAAGGCGTTTGTTCGCCGCGCCGCGCCTTCGGACTTGTCCGATGCCGCTTGCCTACCGCCACCACCCGCGCCCGCATTGCCGTGGCCCCGACGAACGAGGACGCTTCGCCTGTGATTTCCCCGCTCGAAATGACGCTGCTGCTGCTGCTGGCTTCGGTGGTCGGCGTCGTCGTATTTCGCTCGCTGAACCTGCCGCCGATGCTCGGCTATCTGACCGTCGGCATTCTGGTCGGCCCGCACGCGTTCGGCGTCGCCGCGGACCTCGAGCGCGCCGAGCATCTTGCCGAATTCGGCGTCGTGTTCCTGATGTTTTCGATCGGCCTCGAGTTCTCGCTCGCGAAGCTACGGGCGATGCAGCGGCTCGTGTTCGGGCTCGGGCTGCTGCAGGTGGTCGCGACGCTCGTGCTGGCGGTCGTGCTCGGCGCGCTGTTCGAGCGCTGGGTGCACATCGCGTGGCAGGGCAGCGTCGCGCTCGGCGGCGCGCTCGCGATGTCGTCGACGGCGATCGTCTCGAAGATGCTCGCCGAGCGGCTCGAGATCGAGACCGCGCACGGGCGCAACATCTTCGGCGTGCTGCTGTTCCAGGATCTCGCGGTGGTGCCGCTGCTGATCGTCATCGCGGCGTTCGGCGCCGAGTCGTCGAAGGATCTCGCGATCACGCTTGGCTTCGCGGCGGTCAAGATCGTGATCGCGCTCGCCCTGCTGCTGATCGTCGGGCAGCGCTTCATGACGCGCTGGCTGAACGTCGTCGCGCGGCGCCGCTCGCAGGAGCTGTTCGTGCTGAACCTGCTGCTCGTCACGCTGGGCGCCGCGTTCATCACCGACCGCTTCGGTCTGTCGCTCGCGCTCGGCGCGTTCATCGCCGGGATGCTGATCGCCGAGACGCCGTTCCGTCATCAGGTGGAAGAGGACATCAAGCCGTTTCGCGACGTGCTGCTCGGGCTGTTCTTCGTGACGACCGGGATGCTGCTCGATCCGCGCGTGATCTGGGAGCATCCGTTGCTCGTGCTCGGCTTCTTCATCGGGCAGATCCTGTTCAAGGCGACGACGATCGCGGGGCTCGCGCGGCTGTTCGGCGCGACGCCGGGCGTCGCGATGCGCACCGGCATCGGCCTCGCGCAGGCCGGCGAGTTCGGCTTCGTGCTGCTGAACCTGATCCTCGACCGGCACCTGGTCGATGCGACGCTGCTGCAGGCGATCCTCGCGTCGATGCTGCTGTCGATGCTCGCCGCGCCGTTCCTGATCCAGAACGCCGACCGGATCGTGATGCGGCTGTCGTCGACCGAATGGATGCAGCAGTCGCTGCAGATGACGCGGATCGCGACGCAAAGCCTCAAGCAGCGCGGCCACGTGATCATCTGCGGCTACGGCCGCGCGGGGCAGAACCTCGCGCGCATGCTCGAGCAGGAAGGCATTCCGTACGTCGCGCTCGACCTCGATCCCGATCGCGTGAGCGCCGCGGCGACGGCCGGCGAATCGGTCGTGTTCGGCGACGCGGCGCGCCGCGAGTCGCTGCTCGCGGCCGGCATCCATCGCGCGGCGGCCGTCGCGATCACGTATGCGAACACGCCGTCGGCGCTGCGCGTGCTGCACCACGTGCACGAGCTGGCGCCGACGCTGCCGGCGATCGTGCGCACCGTCGACGACGCCGATCTCGAGAAGCTGCTCGCGGCCGGCGCGACCGAGGTGATTCCGGAGATCGTCGAGGGCAGCCTGATGCTCGCGTCGCACACGCTGGTGCTGGTGGGCGTGCCGATGCGCAAGGTCGTGCGGCGCGTCGAGGAGATGCGCGACGAGCGCTACAGCCTGCTGCGCGGCTATTTCCACGGCGCGGACGATGCCGACGACGACGATCACGAGCAGGTGCGGCTACAATCGGTGCCGGTCGACGCGCGCGCCGACGCGGTCGGGCGCTCGCTGGAGGAGCTCGGGCTGTACGTGCTCGGGATCGAAGTCACGGCGATTCGCCGGCACGGCATTCGCGGCGTCGAGCCCGATCCGCAGACCAAGCTGCGCGCGAGCGACATCGTCGTGCTGCGCGGGCTGCCCGAGGCGCTCGCGATCGCCGAGGAGCGGCTGTCGCGGCTGCGGCGCGAGCCGCCGGCCGCGGTAGCCTGAAGCCTCGAAGCCTCGAAGGGCGACCCAACAACCTGACCCGCATTAATTCGAAACGGTGCGCGATCGTCGCGCACCGTTTTTTTCGGAGAGTTTCATGCCGCATTCGTCGTCGGGCGCGCCGCTCGATCCGGTCGCCTTCATCCACAGCCAGATCCGCACGGTGCCCGACTGGCCGCAGCCGGGCGTGATGTTCCGCGACATCACGACGCTGCTGCAGAGCCCGAAGGCGCTGCGCATCCTCGTCGACCTGTTCGTCGAGCGCTATGTCGATGCGAAGCTCGACTACGTCGCGGGCCTCGACGCGCGCGGCTTCATCATCGCGCCGATCGTCGCTTATGAGCTGAGCGTCGGCTTCGTGCCGATCCGCAAGGTCGGCAAGCTGCCGTACAAGACGTGCTCGGAATCTTACGACCTCGAATACGGCAGCGCGACGGTCGAGATCCACGAGGACGCGTGCCGCCCCGGCGACCGCGTGATCATCATGGACGACCTGATCGCGACCGGCGGCACGATGATGGCGGGACGCAACCTGCTGCAGCGGCTCGGCGCGGTCGTCGTCGAAGGCGCGGCGATCATCGACCTGCCGGACCTCGGCGGCTCGACGCTGCTTCGCAACGCAGGGCTGCCGATCTACACCGTCACCGAATTCGCCGGCCACTGAACCATCGAGCGCCGGCTCACGCCGCGAGGTCACGATGCCCAACTTCATGCTGTTTCTCGCCACGTCGATCGCGATCACCTTCGCGCCCGGCCCCGACAACCTGCAGGTGCTCGCGCGCGGCATCTCGCAGGGCCGCGCGGCCGGCTTCGTCGCCGCGCTCGGCTTCACGGCCGGGATCCTGTTCCATACGACGCTCGCGGCGCTCGGCGTCGCGGCCGTGCTGCGCTCGTCGCCGGTCGCGTTCCAGATCCTGAAGCTCGCGGGCGCCGCGTATCTCGTGTGGATCGGCATCAAGGCGCTGCGCAGCCAGGGGCTCGCGAACGCGCATGCGCGCCCGCCGCAGCCGCTCGGCGCGATCTTCCGGCAGAGCGTGATCGGCAACCTGATGAACCCGAAAGTCACGCTGTTCTTCGTCGTGTTCCTGCCGCAGTTCGTCGATCCGCACGGCGCGCAGCCGGTGACGCTGCAGATGTTCGAGCTCGGCGCGCTGTTCATGCTGCAGACGGCCGCGATCTTCTCGCTGTTCGGCGTCGGCGCGGGCGCGATCGGCGCCTGGCTGAAGCGCCGCCCGAAGGCCGGCGTGTGGCTCGACCGGATCGCCGGCGCGACCTTCATCGCGATCGGCATCCGCGTGGCGCTGAAGGACTGACGCCGATGACGTTCCCCTGCATTGCGGCCGCGCGCCGCTTCGATCCGGCCGCGCACCTGCGCTTCGAGATCGCCGGCCGTCAGGTCGGCTGGGTGCGGCGCGCAGACGTCGCGAAGCTGGCCCGCTGGCCCGACGTGTTCGAGCTGAGCGACGCGCGCGTCGTGCTGTCGGCGCGCTACGACACGGTCGACGCACGCAGCATGGCGCTCGCGAGCGCGATCGGCGCACTGGCCGCGGAAGGCGCGATCCCCGGCTGGCGCGACGAGATCTATGCGATCCGCAACCGCTTCGACGATCCGCCGCTCGCCTATATCGAGCGCGCCGCCGCGCGCTTCTTCGGCACGCAGACTTATGCGGTGCACCTGAACGGCATCGTAGAATATGCGGCCGCGCCGGGCGCGCCGGCCGTGCCGCAGATGTGGCTCGGCCGCCGCAGCGCCACCAAGGCCACCGACCCGGGCATGCTCGACAACGTCGTCGCGGGCGGCATCGGCTGGGGGCTGGGCGTGCGCGAGACGCTCGCGAAAGAGTGCTGGGAAGAGGCCGGCATGCCGGCCGAACTGGCGGCGCGCGCGGTCGCGGGCCGTGCGGTGCAGGTGTTGTGCTCGCTGCCCGAAGGCACGCAATCCGAACTGATCTTCGTGTACGACCTGCCGCTGCCGCGCGACTTCGCGCCGCACAACCAGGACGGCGAGGTGGCCGAGCATCTGCTGGCCGGCGTTCCGGAAGTGCTCGGCTGGCTGCGCGAAGGCCGCGCGACGATGGATGCGAGCCTCGCGATGCTCGACACGCTGCTGCGCCACCGCTGGCTGGCAGCGGCCGACGCCGACGGCATGGATGCGCTGTTCGCGCCGCCCGCCTGAGCCTCAGCCGCGTGACCCGCGCGATGCCGTGGCGGGCGCGGCCGGCGTCGCAGCCGAACCCACGGCCCAATTGACGAATACCGAAACGAAGGGAGTAGCGGTCATGTCGACCGATCACAGCTTTATCTTGAAACTGTCGTGCCCCGACCGGCACGGCATCGTCCACGCGGTCTCGGGCTTCCTGTTCGAGCGCAGCAACAACATCCTCGATTCCGCGCAGTTCGGCGACAGCCGCAGCGGCGAGTTCTTCATGCGCGTGCACTTCGAGCAGGATGCCGACGGCGTGGATGCCACGGCCGCGCTCGACACGCTGCGCCGCGAATTCGCGCCGCTCGCCGAGCAGTTCGAGATGCGCTGGGAGCTGCACGACGCGGCGGTGAAGCCGCGCGTCGTGATCATGGTGTCGAAGATCGGCCATTGCCTGAACGATCTGCTGTTCCGCTATCGCACCGGCCAGCTGCCGATCGAGATTCCGGCGATCGTGTCGAACCACAAGGAGTTCTACCAGCTCGCCGCCAGCTACAACATCCCGTTCCATCACTTTCCGCTCGTCGGCGGATCGTCGGACGCGGCGAAGGCCGCGCAGGAAGCCCGCGTGCTGGAGGTGATCGACGAGCACCGCGCCGATCTCGTCGTGCTCGCGCGCTACATGCAGATCCTGTCGCCGAACATGTGCGAGCAGCTCGCCGGCCGCGCGATCAACATCCATCATTCGTTCCTGCCGAGCTTCAAGGGCGCCAAGCCGTATTACCAGGCGTTCGACCGCGGCGTGAAGCTGATCGGCGCGACCGCACACTACGTGACGACCGACCTCGACGAAGGCCCGATCATCGAGCAGGAAGTCGAGCGCGTCGACCACAGCATGACGCCCGACCAGCTGACTGCGATCGGCCGCGACGTCGAGTGCGTGACGCTCGCGCGCGCGGTGAAGTGGCACGTCGAGCACCGGATCGTGCTGAACGGGACCAAGACCGTCGTGTTCCGCTGAGCGGCGCATCGCGCCGGCCGCTTGCCGGCCCGCCAGCAAAAACGCCGCGCTCGTAATCGAGCGCGGCGTTTTTTTCGTAGGCCGGGTGACGGCGCGCGGGGTCAGATCAGCCGCAGCATGTACAGCTCGCGCTTCACGTATGCGTAGAAGATCGGCGCGGCGATCACGCCCGGCAGCCCGAACGCGGCTTCCATGATCAGCATCGCGAGCAGCAGCTCCCATGCACGCGATTCGATCTGGCCGCCGATGATCTTCGCGTTCAGGAAGTATTCGAGCTTGTGGATCACGATCAGGAACGCGAGCGACGCGATCGCGGTGCCCATGCTCACCGACAGCGACACGGCGACGATCAGCGTGTTCGAGACGAGGTTGCCGATCACCGGCAGCAGCCCGACGATGAACGTGACGAGCACGAGCGTCTTCGACAGCGGCAGCCGCTGCTGGAAGATCGGCAGCGCGACGAGCAGGTAGACGCCGGTGAACGCCGCGTTGATCGCCGAGATCTTGATCTGCGCGAACACGATCCGGCGGAACGATTCGGCGAAGCGCGACACGCGCGTGACGAGCGCCGTCGACAGCGGCCGGCGCACCTTGCCGTGCTCGACGCCGATCGCGATCATCGCGCCGATGACCATCCCGAACAGCACGTGGCCGAAGCCGCGCGCGACGCTCTTGCCGCCTTGCTGGAGCTGGTCCATGTGCGAGTGCATCAGCAGCGCGGCCTTCGCCTTCATCTGCTCGACGTCGACCGGCAGCAGGTTGGCGATCCACGCCGGCGTGCGCGCGCGCGTCTGCTCGACGATCTGCATCAGCTGGCCGAGCAGGCTCTGCAGGTTCGGCACCGTGTGCTCGAAGTGCTGGATGATGCCGATCGTCAGGCCGGTGAGGCCGCCGACGATCGCGATCGACAGCAGCACGACGGCCACCCAGCGCGCGCGCATGCTGGTCGTATGCCGTTCGATCGCAGGCGCGATCGTGTGGATCAGCTGGTAGACCAGCAGGCCGGCCAGCAGCCCGCCGAGCAGCTTCAGCTCGATCACGGCCACCATCGCGACCAGCGCGAACAGGTAGCTGCCGATCTCGATCGCCGACAGCTTCGGCAGGCTGAAGTCGCTCGTCAGCCGCACGCTGCGCAGGTGCGGCTCGCGGTTCTGCGCGTCGCGCGACTCTTGTTGCTTCTCCATCATGGATTCCTGTCGTTCGTGTGGCGTGCCGCGCGGTGGGCGGCAGGACCGCGGTTGCCGCGCGCCGCACCGGATTGGTGCGGAGGGCGAACCTTACGACCGTAAAGTATAGCTGCCATTATGGTCCGCCACGGGACGGTTTGGCTCGTGGTGTAAACGCAGAAGGGAAAACCGCAGAAGGGAAAACGCGCAGGCTGCCCGGCGTGCGGGCCGCCGAGGGCGCGCGGCCGGGCGGCCGCGCGCGGGAACGGAACGTGTCAGCCGGCCGCCGTTTTGCGGGTCGGCCGCTTGAGCAGCGGCGCGAGATACTTGCCGGTGAAGCTGGCCTTGGTCTTCGCGACCTGCTCGGGCGTGCCCTGGGCGATGATCTGGCCGCCGCCCGCGCCGCCTTCCGGACCGAGGTCGATCACCCAGTCGGCCGTCTTGATCACGTCGAGGTTGTGCTCGATGATCACGACCGTGTTGCCCTGGTCGCGCAGCCGGTGGATCACCTCGAGCAGCAGCGCGATGTCGTGGAAGTGCAGGCCGGTCGTCGGCTCGTCGAGGATGTACAGCGTGCGGCCCGTGTCGCGCTTGGACAGCTCCAGCGACAGCTTCACGCGCTGCGCCTCGCCGCCCGACAGCGTCGTGGCCGACTGGCCGAGGCGGATGTAGCCGAGGCCGACGTCGAGCAGCGTCTTCAGCTTGCGCGCGATCACCGGCACCGCGCTGAAGAACTCGTACGCGTGCTCGACGGTCATGTCGAGCACTTCGCTGATGTTCTTGCCCTTGTACTGCACCTCGAGCGTCTCGCGGTTGTAGCGCTTGCCGTGGCACACGTCGCACGGCACGTAGACGTCCGGCAGGAAGTGCATCTCGACCTTCAGCACGCCGTCGCCCTGGCACGACTCGCAGCGGCCGCCCTTCACGTTGAACGAGAAGCGGCCGGGATCGTAGCCGCGCTCCTTGGCGGTCGGCACGCCCGAGAACAGCTCGCGGATCGGCGTGAACAGGCCCGTGTAGGTGGCCGGGTTCGAGCGCGGCGTGCGGCCGATCGGCGACTGGTCGACGTTGATCACCTTGTCGAAATGCTCGAGGCCCTCGATCGCCTCGTACGGCGCCGGCTCGGCCGACGAGCCGTACAGATGGCGCGCGACCGCGTGATACAGCGTGTCGTTGATCAGCGTCGACTTGCCGGAACCGGACACGCCGGTGATGCAGGTCAGCAGCCCGATCGGCAGCTCGAGATCGACGTGCTTCAGGTTGTTGCCGTGCGCGTCGGCGATGCGCAGCATCCGCTCGGGATCGGGCGCGATCCGCTCGTCCGGATACTCGATCGTGCGCTTGCCGACCAGATACTGGCCGGTCAGCGACTGCGGGTTCGCCTGCACCTGCTTCGGCGTGCCTTCGGCCACGATCACGCCGCCGTGCTCGCCGGCGCCCGGCCCCATGTCGACGACGTAATCGGCGGTGCGGATCATGTCCTCGTCGTGCTCGACGACGATCACCGAGTTGCCGAGGTCGCGCAGGTGCTTGAGCGTCGCGATCAGCCGGTCGTTGTCGCGCTGATGCAGCCCGATCGACGGCTCGTCGAGCACGTACATCACGCCGGTCAGGCCCGAGCCGATCTGCGACGCGAGCCGGATGCGCTGCGCTTCGCCGCCGGACAGCGTTTCGGCGCTGCGCTCGAGCGACAGGTAGTCGAGGCCGACGTTGTTCAGGAAGGTCAGGCGCGCGACGATTTCCTTGATCACCTTGTCGGCGATCTCGCGCTTCGCGCCCTCGAGCGTCAGGCCGTCGAAATAGCCGAGCGCGTCGCGCAGCGGCCAGCCGCTGATCTCGTAGATGCCGCGCGCGTAGTCGCCGGTGCCGACCCGCACGTGGCGCGCCTCGCGGCGCAGCCGCGTGCCGTCGCACGACGGGCACGGCTGGTTGTTCTGGTACTTCGCGAGCTCCTCGCGCACCGCGGCCGAATCGGTCTCGCGGTAGCGCCGCTCGAGGTTCGGGATGATCCCTTCGAACACGTGCTCGCGGATCGTCGTGCGGCCGCGCTCGTTGATGTACGAGAACGGGATGGTCTGCTTGCCCGAGCCGTACAGCAGCACCTTGCGGATCTTCTCGGGGAGATCTTCGAACGCGGCGTCGATGTCGAATTCGTAGAACGCCGCGAGGCTCTGCAGCATCTGGAAGTAGAACTGGTTGCGGCGGTCCCAGCCCTTCACCGCGCCGGCGGCGAGCGACAGCGACGGGTGCGCGACGACGCGCTTCGGATCGAAGAACGTGATCTGGCCGAGGCCGTCGCATTCCGGGCACGCGCCCATCGGGTTGTTGAACGAGAACAGGCGCGGCTCGAGCTCCTGCAGCGAGTACGAGCAGATCGGGCACGCGAACTTCGAGCTGAACAGGTGTTCGCGCTCGGTGTCCATCTCGAGCGCGATGGCGCGGCCGTCGGCGAGGCGCAGCGCCGTTTCGAACGATTCGGCGAGGCGCTGCTTCATGTCCGGGCGCACCTTCAGGCGGTCGACGACCACGTCGATCGTGTGCTTGTCGTTCTTTTTCAGCTTCGGCAGCGAGTCGACCTCGTAGATCTTCGCGACGCCTTCGTTCGCCGTGCCGCCGCCCGAGCGCACGCGAAAGCGCACGAAGCCCTGCGCCTGCATGTCCTCGAACAGCTCGGCGTGCTCGCCCTTGCGGTCCGCGACGACCGGCGCGAGGATCATCAGCTTGGTTTCCTCGGGCAGCGCGAGCGCGGCGTCGACCATCTGCGACACGCTCTGGGCCTCCAGCGGGATGTCGTGGTCGGGGCAGTACGGCGTGCCGACCCGTGCGAACAAAAGTCGCAGGTAGTCGTGGATTTCGGTGACCGTGCCGACGGTCGAACGCGGGTTGTGGGACGTCGCCTTCTGTTCGATCGAGATCGCAGGCGACAGGCCTTCGATCAGGTCGACGTCGGGTTTCTCCATCAGCTGCAGGAACTGGCGGGCATAAGCGGACAGGCTCTCGACGTAGCGGCGCTGGCCCTCGGCATAAAGGGTGTCGAACGCGAGCGACGACTTGCCCGACCCCGACAACCCGGTAATCACGACCAGCTTGTGGCGCGGCAGGTCGAGATTGACGTTTTTCAGGTTGTGGGTGCGTGCCCCACGGATACGGATCTGTTCCATGAACCTGGCCAAATGGAGGGAACCAAACCTGCTACTATAACGGCTTTTCGAGGCCGTCGTTGGGGGTCCCAGCCTTTGCAGCAGCCGGTCGACGCGCTGCCCGCGCGGGTGAAAGCGGCCTTGCCGCACGGCTTCGGGCGGCCCGCGGCGCGGCTGCGCGGCATCCTGCGAGGTGCGCCGGAAAGCTTCCTGAAAGCGCCTGCCCGGCTTGGCCGGGGCGCTGGCCCTGATCTTTCGCCGCCCGCCGCCGGGCGGACATTCCGATCATTCGAAATTCATTCCCGATGTCCAATCCGTCCGCCACGTCTTCCCGCATGACTGCGCCCGAACTGCGCGCGACCGCGTCGCTCGCGGCGATCTTCGCGCTGCGCATGCTCGGCCTGTTCATGATCATGCCGGTGTTCTCGGTCTATGCGAAAACCATCCCGGGCGGCGACAACGTGCTGCTCGTCGGGCTCGCGCTCGGCGCCTACGGCGTCACGCAGTCGCTGCTTTACATCTTCTACGGGTGGGCGTCGGACAAGTTCGGCCGCAAGCCCGTGATCGCGACCGGCCTGCTGATCTTCGCGCTCGGCAGCTTCGTCGCCGCGTTCGCGCACGACATCACGTGGATCATCGTCGGCCGGGTGATCCAGGGGATGGGCGCGGTGTCGTCCGCGGTGCTGGCGTTCATCGCCGACCTGACCTCCGAGCAGAACCGCACGAAGGCGATGGCGATGGTCGGCGGCTCGATCGGCGTGTCGTTCGCCGTCGCGATCGTCGGCGCGCCGATCGTGTTCCACTGGGTCGGCATGAGCGGGCTCTTCACGATCGTCGGCGTGCTGTCGATCGTCGCGATCGGCGTGGTGCTGTGGATCGTGCCCGACGCGGCGCGGCCCGTGCACGTGCCGGCGCCGTTCGGCGAGGTGCTGCACAACGGCGAACTGCTGCGGCTGAACTTCGGCGTGCTGGTGCTGCACGCGACGCAGACCGCGCTGTTCCTGGTCGTGCCGCGGCTCCTGGTGGACGGCGGGCTGCCGGTCGCGTCGCACTGGAAGGTGTACCTGCCGGTGATGGGGCTCGCCTTCGTGATGATGGTCCCGGCGATCATCGTCGCGGAGAAGCGCGGCAAGATGAAGCCGGTGCTGCTCGGCGGCATCCTCGCTATCCTGATCGGCCAATTGTTGCTCGGCAGCGCACCGCATACCATTCTGATCGTGGCCGCGATCCTCTTCGTGTACTTCCTGGGTTTCAACATCCTCGAAGCGTCGCAGCCGTCGCTCGTGTCGAAGCTCGCGCCCGGTTCGCGCAAGGGCGCGGCCACGGGCGTCTACAACACCACGCAATCGATCGGGCTCGCGCTCGGCGGCATCGCGGGCGGCTGGCTGCTGAAGCACGGCGGCGCGAACACCGTCTTCTATGCGTGTTCGGGGCTCGTGGCGGCGTGGCTTATAATCGCGGCCAGCATGAAAGCCCCGCCGCGCAAGGCCTGAACCCTCTTTTCGGGCACGCACGGACGGCGCTCGGCGGCTTGCTCGGCGGGCCGCTCGGAGCACCTTCGCGAGCGGTCCGGCATCGAATTTATTGGAGAAACACATGGCATCCGTCAACAAGGTCATCCTCGTCGGCAATCTCGGCGCCGATCCTGAAGTCCGTTACCTGCCGAGCGGCGACGCGGTTGCGAACATCCGTCTCGCGACGACCGATCGCTACAAGGACAAGGCGAGCGGCGACTTCAAGGAAATGACCGAGTGGCACCGCGTCGCGTTCTTCGGCCGGCTCGCCGAGATCGTCAGCGAATACCTGAAGAAGGGTTCGTCGGTCTACATCGAGGGTCGCATCCGCACGCGTAAGTGGCAGGGCCAGGATGGCCAGGATCGCTACTCGACCGAGATCGTCGCCGACCAGATGCAGATGCTCGGCGGCCGCGGCGGTGCGGGCGGCGGCGGTGGCGGCGGTGACGAAGGCGGTTACGGCGGCGGCTACGGTGGTGGCGGCGGCAGCCGCGGCGGCGAGCAGGCGGAACGCGGCAGCCGTACCGGCGGCGCATCGCGCGGCGGTGCGGGCGGTGCAGGTGGCGGCCAGAGCCGTCCGAGCGCGCCGGCAGGCGGCGGCTTCGACGAGATGGACGACGATATTCCGTTCTGATTTCCCGTATCCGAGAAATGTAAAGATCAACCCCGCCTTTTGGTGGGGTTTTTTCTTTATATATCTGGGATTCAGAGCGTTCCTTGACCCGCAACATTTGCCGGAGGGGTACCGCGGCGGCAGACGATTTTTCGCTGATAACGCATATCGTCAACTTTCGGTGTTAGCAATCCTGAGGCGCGGGCTTCCCCAGGCGTTGCCATGAAAAAGTCGTAAACATTGCGTACCTTGAGTCGGCAGCATCAAGGAGAGACGCATGCAAGTGCGATTTCACGTGGTTACGGTTCTGCATCCAGGAGGGGAGCGTCTTCCAATCCTGCTTGATGCGGAAAGGCAACCGGTGCCATGGATTAACGCGTATCTCATCAAGCACCTGCGTCCCAGGCTGTCTGTCAACAGTCTCATCAAGACGTTGCGCGCTCTCGGTTATATGTGGGCTTGGGCGTTGGCAGAGGCGTTTCCGCTGGAGACGCGTCTAGTTTCTGGCGAAGGTCTGAGTCAGGACGAGATCGTCAGTCAGCTTTACCCCTGGTTGCGGCGCAACTTCCAGACAACCCGAAAAGTTCGCAAGCTCATCGTTTCGCCGAGCACCGTAGCGTTTCGTCTGAACGTCGTTTCGCAGTGTGTCAGGTGGCATCTCGAGTGCGCGATATTCGCGATGCCAGTGGGTAGCCCAGAAATTCGCGAAATGCGAGAGAGGTTGACGTTCATTGAGCGTAGCTTCTCAACAGCGGGGCGCGTGCGCGTCGAGTCTTCGACTCATGCGACGCCGCTGTCGACAGATCAACAGCAACGACTATTGCGGATCTGCCATCCTGACTCTCGCGAGAATCCATGGAAAAAGCCGTATCGGCAGCGCAACTTCCTGATCGTGCTGATGATGGCAATGCTCGGTGTGCGTCGGGGGGAGTTGCTCAAGCTTCGGGTTTCGGACTGCCACTTGTCTCGCGCTATTCCCGAAATCCGTGTGCAGAGATCGCCCGACGATCCAAGTGATCCCCGGATCAACGAGCCGCAAGTCAAGACCGAGTCGAGACTTCTACCGTGCAACACATCGCTAGCCAGGTACCTTAACGACTACATCTGCACGACGCGCCGAAATATCCCAGGAGCCGGCAGGAGCCCGTTCCTATTTCTAAGTCGAGGCGGACAACCGATGAGCCTTGCGCGCGTGAATGGTCTCCTTGATCAGATCGCAATTGTTCATCCTGAATTCGAAGGTCTGCACCCGCATTGCCTGCGCAGCACATGTGCGACCAACTTCCGCGAGGCTGGCTTGCGCAATGGATTGGACGAGGAGCGAATCGACAAGGACATGATGTACTTCTTTGGCTGGCGCTCGGCCGACTCAGTGATGCCGTATATCGATGCGGCCATCCGGCGCGAATCGTGTGAGATCAGCCTGAGCTACCAGGCTGCGTCCCTTGGCAGGTCAATCTTCCGGAGCGACGCATGACGAACAGCGACGTGAACCAAGCTATGGCGGAACACCTGCGGCGGTACGGCCTTCCAGCGTTGCCGGATTTCGTTGTTGACCGGGATGGACGGCGAATGGACCTCCATGGCACGGTATGGAAGTTTAATGTGGCGACTGAGCACATAGCCGTCGACTGGTCCAGCTTTGCCGACTGCAATGCGATTGTGAGCTATGCGCTGCGGCGATGGGCCGTGCTGCTGCTTGCTCAACAAGCTGGCCGAACCGTGGCGAACGGTATCCGCACCATTGTCGATGCGCTTCGCGATCCCCTCTCAGAACGGGGTCAACATATGTGGCCAGGGCTGGCCGAGATTACTGATCCAGTGCGTATGCGAACGGCTCTGCGCGCCCAGATGGAAAGGGCAATTCAGGGCCTGCGAGTACGGAAAGCAATGGTCGACTTTTACGTCCTGCGCCATTGGTATCTTTGGTCATCGGAAATGTTGGACTGCCTCGGTTTCGACGAGGAATTCGCTCTCGAACTCGATGAAGTTCAAATTCCTGCGCGACCGTCGCGTCTTGCGGTTGAACTCGAGGACGAGGAGTGCGGTCCGCTCTGGGATACCGAAGTGACGATTCTTCGTCGCGCGCTGCTGGAGGATGTATCGACGGCGCGTCAGCACGTAATGCAGCGCGCGGCAGTCGCGCTCAGTCTTGCATACGGTCGCAATCCATCTAACTTCTGCCTGCTGCGGGAGACAGACTTTAGGAATGTGCTTGCAGGGTTTGACGTGCTGGAGCAATGGACGCTCTCAATTCCCAGAATTAAGAAGCCGGGTGTTGGTGCCAGGCAGGCCTTTATCGAGGAACGCGTGAGCGACGAACTGGCGGGCTTCTTGCGGACGCTTCTTGATGCGAACAAATTGGTTGACTGTGGCGATCACCCCCGGCCTATCTTCATGCGCGAGAATTTTGATCGTTGGTGTCAGGACACCGGCGTCGGTGAATACGGCTACCACATTAAAGTCGATGAATTCCGCCTGTTGATAAAACGGTTTGCCGTACGGATGAATCTTTTTTCCCCACGTACGGGGCAGGCTCTTCATGTTACTTCCCGTCGGTTGCGCTATACGTTCGCGACGACAATGGTGGAATTGGGTGTGTCAAAGAGAGTGCTTGCCGCCATGCTTGATCACTCCGACACGCAGCACGTTCAGGTTTATTACGCCCTGAAGGGGCGGCGCCTGACCAAGATTCTCGATCAGGCGGCCGCGCTGAAGATGGGGCCGCTGATGAGGCTGTTTCGTGGAACACTGGTACCGTCATCCGAGTGTGCCGTGAGTGGCCCTGATCCTACGAAGCGCATCCAGTTCGTTGGTGATATATCGGCGGTACTGCCGGTTGAAATCGGAGCCTGCGGACAGGATCAGCTTTGTGCCCTTGATCCACCGTTCTCGTGCTACCTCTGTCCAAAGTTCCAACCCTACGTGGAAGCCGACCATCAGGCGGTGCTAAGCGAACTGCTCGCGGGCCGCAAGTACCGTCAAACGAAATACGGCGCGCGTTTGTCAATCCAGTTGGATGATGTCATCTACGCGGTTGCGCAAGTGATCCGAGAGGTCGACGAATATGTCTGCGGGCGTCGCAAGAAAGCGTAAATCGATGGCGGCGCTTGCCAGTGCGGTTGGCAAGCTGTCGGATAACTGGATCGTCAACCGTGAGACGCTAGTAGACAAAGCAAAGGTCTTAGTCCCGTTCCCGGGCGTGGAATGGGACGGTACTGTCTGGGATGTATCGTTGGCTTACCTGCACCGCACCCGTGGCTACAAAGCGGACCGACCAGCCCAGCGTCTGCTGTTCACGCAGCATAGCCACGTGCCACGGATGCCCGGGGCGCCATTTAGGGGGGCGTTTGGGGATGTCGTGAAGTCGCTTATATGCCAGCGGCATCGTCAACGGGGGCAGTCGGCAAGCAGTCACATGGTGTTTATCCGGGCTTCGCGCTACGTGTTCGATGCATTGGCAGATAGAGACTATGACATCGGCCAGTTGACGGCGAATCATCTGGATGCTGCGGCTGCAAGGCTGTTCGAGCGCGAGAGGGAGTCAACGGCATACAAGGTCGTTGGTCACATGGAGGAGTTCGCCGATGCGCTAGATCGTAACGGTTTGTGCAGGATACGACTCGACTGGCGCTGCCGACGCAAATCCCGTCCGAAATCAATGACGCCTGGTCGGATTGACGACTTGGCACAGCAGGTCGGGCAACATAGTCAGCTACCAGATGAGGAGGCCATCCGCGCGATCGGCTACCTCTATCAGCAGATCCCACGTGACGCATCGCCACATGATCCCGTCAGTGCCGATCGCATCATGATTCTGATTGCAACGGTAATGGTCTGCACCGGGCTGCGCATTGGCGAAATGCTGACCTTGCCAGAGAAACCCATCTCCCGTGCTGAAGACGGCAGCAAAAATCTGCGCTATGCGCGCTTGAAGGGACGTGCCGACGATGTGGCCGTCGAGTGGCTTATCAAACCGCTGTTGACGGAGACCGAGGAGGTCGTCGAAGCAGCACTGATCGAGCTATGGGAGGCGACGCAGGGAGCTCGCCAAATATCCCGCTCGTTCCATGAGTCGGGCGAGCTACTCGCAGCCTTACCGTTACAGGCGGAAATTGTTGGCACTTCGTTACCCGCAATACTCGGACTGCGCAGCAAAGCGGTCGCGCAGTTCCTGAAAGCTCGGCGCATCACTTACACCGTCGTCGCGAAGAATATTCGGATCAGTCGCGAGGCGCTGCTTCAGGGAATTCGGGGCGACCACTGGGCATCGCCCACCATACCCGGCACACCCGGTCGCGGCCTTGCGCTCCATGAAGCGCTCTGCGTTGTTTACACAAATCAGATGCACCGTGGCACTCGAACGACGCTGACCTACGCGGCGCGTCCGATCACTGACCAGAACGTGCGGGATTTCCTGACTGGACGTGGAGTCGTTGGTTCCGTTTTCGAGCGTTACGCGATCGCCGACAGTAGTGGCGGCCAAATAAACGTTCGCTCGCATGGATTTCGTCACTTTCTAAACCATCTACTGGACGAGGGTGGTGCACCGGATCTCGTGCAGACCAAATGGTTCGGGCGCAAGCATGCCGGCGACACAAAGGCCTATCAGCACCTGACGCACGCCCAAAAGGCCGCGCAAGTAGTGGCGGACATCATGGACGGTCAAATCAGCGGTGCGGTGACGGAACTTGCGAAGGTTCTGCCAGCCGAGCTCGCACAGACATTCCTGACTGCACGCATCCATGCCGTCCACGATGTCGGACCGGGAATGTGCATTCACGACTTCCAGATGGCGCCGTGCCCGCGACATCTGCAGTGCACGGTGAACTGCGACGAGTACATCTGGTTGAAGCGCGATGCGTCACGGTCAGACGAACTCAAGAGACAGGCGGCCGTTGTCTATATCAGCCTGCAAAGTGTTCAGAAGCAGATCGACGGACAGGCGTTGGTTGAGCCGGACTGGATGAGGCACCTGCGTATCCGGTACGACCAGCTGATGACGCAATTGGCACCGCTCAACTTCGGGGAAGTAGATCTTGTACGCTATATCGATCAAGGGGGCTGCCATGCCGAAGGCGATTCGAGCTAACTCGAAAATCAGTGCTGCAAAGTTGACGAGCATCATCGCTGAGCTTGAGCGGTGGCGAGACAAGGAGCTCGGCGTCAAACTGACATGGGAGAGGATTGAAGCGTTTTCAGGATTTACGCGGCAAGCACTGAGTCGTCACCCGAAGATTGCAAGTGCATATCAGGAAGCCAAACAGTCCCTGTCAATGCCTGGTCGTCGTTCCCGGTCACGTTCGCAAGACGACGAGCGCGCGTACTTTGACGAAACTCTTGCTTCGCTACGAGCGGAGGTGAGGCGATACGAAGCATTGGAACAGGAGTGGCTTCGGCGTTGGCAACGCATCGCATTCCATTGCTCCAGACGCGGGCTGAGCATCGGTGAACTTGATCAACCGCTGGATGATCCAGGACGAAGCTTCGATGCAGGAAGAAGAGTGTGATCGCAGCTCAATCGGAGTTCTCGATCGTCGACGCTGCACGGTCGAACCTCGGTCACTGCCGCGAGTTCTATTGCGCTTCTTCAAGGATAGTCAGTAATTCACTTCTCAGGTCGGACAGGGCCGACTCCACCCCATTGTCGTTGTATTCGTCCAAGTATGCAGTGGCTATGAGCGTGAGAGGGTGGACGCCTAGTACCTCTGCCAACTGCTCGATCTTTCCGAGAGTAGGAGACTTGAGGCCGCGCTCGACGGTGCTGACATAGGTGCGGCTGGAGACAACGCCGAAGTCCTCTTGAGATACTCCTTTCGCTTGGCGAAGCATCCGCAACGCTGCGCCGATTCGCGCCGATGAGTGCATGCAAGCCCCCTCGATAAAGGACTTGATGTACTCATTTCGAACACTAAAGAACTACAATCTATAGTGTTCATTTGGTATCATCGGCGCCATGTTTGCAACACACAAAGCCAATGCATTGCCGTTTTATTCCGCCGTCGCGGGGGATCAATTTTCTGTATGGTCGATCGTCGACATCTGGGGAGGCAATGACGCACTTGTTCTCCAGCTGTCAGAGAGTGCTCAGCGAGGAAGTCCAAGAAAAGTCACCCTTGTCGATTTGAAGGATTGCCCAGCTGTAATCCAGCAGTGCGTTAGCGATGGACTCGTGGTTCGCGGTGCTGCAATCCTGCGATTGAGTGCCGCGTGTTCGTCGCGGATGTGGAAGCTTGAAGCGTTGCGAGAGATTCGTGCCGGTGTGATTCCACCGACGGTGCAGAAGAGTCGCAACGTACGCCAACGTCCAGCCATGGCGTTGATTGCCGAGGACGGTTCTCGGCACTACCTCCCGATGGCAGCCGATGCTCCGACATACCCTAGCAAGGGCCAACGAGTTTATCGTCGATCGATCACCACGAAAGCGAGTACCGGGAACTTGTGACGTCCGATCTACCGGGGCCAGGGTGGGTGTCGCGAGGCATCGTAGACATGTCCGCCCGACGTGCGACTCGATGCTACGGCGCTTACCTTTTCGACGTGCTTCTCATCATTCTCGGTAGGTACCGTGGAACGGATGAGATCCCGTTCCAATTCACGACGATACCGACTGTCACTCCCTATCCAGATCAACGACGAGCTGTCGTGTCACCTCTGGCTTCGCTGTCAGCGAAATAAACTTCGCTGTCAGCGAAGTTTATGCTATGCTGAAGTCTGGTTGGTGTTGAAGATAAAGCCAGCGTGGTACCTGGACCGTTTTCATCGGTCTGCGGAGAGGTAACTCTCCAAACCTTACCCCGGCACGTGTGCTCGGGGCCCCGCCCGCCGCCTGGTACGGCGGGCGGAGACGGATAGGCAGGGGAAACGTCGTCCCGCTTCGATTTCTCGTTACGTACTGGTCCCGAGGCAATTGTGCCGAGGGGTAACGAGAGAACACCATGGTCAAAAAAACCATACCCAACCAGGGACGACAGTCAGTGCATCAATCTCGGGGCGGTTCGTGGGCCAAGCTTCGGCGAGCCCTGGTCAACCCCAAGACCGTGTCACTGTTGATGGGATGGCTTCGCGTTGCTGTTGCGATTGCGCGGCTGTTCGATCACTGGACGCGGTGAGCGCCGACACCCCTGCCTAGTCCTTGTTTTGAAAGGAGGCGATCAAATGTTGCACAAGGCTTTACGCCACCTTCGCCGATATCATCGAATGACCCAGGAAGAGTTGGCGAGCCGCCTCGAGATTTCCAACAACTACTTGTCGGAGATCGAATCGGGCAAGAAGGCGCATGCAATCACGGTCGATTTGCTGAACAGATATGCGAGCGTGTTTGGCGTACCCGTGTCGAGCCTGATGCTGTTCTCCGAGGAGTTGGAATCCGACAAGCGCAGCGAGAAGATTCGTGTTGCGATGGCGTCAAACGTGCTGAAGGTACTGGACTGGGTAGCCGCCGATGACGAGAGACGCGCGTAAGCGAGATAAATCTGCGGGGCGTGCACGACTGCGCAAGAACAAGTCGGCGCGCTATCCGATCGAATCGTCTCCGCTCTGGAAATTGTCGAGCATTCATCAACTCGCGGTACTGATCGGCATTCCAGTCGATGAGCTTGAGGCCACGTGCATGGCGCCGACGTACCATCGATTCGATGAAGCATCGAAGGACGGTAAGGAGCCGCGGCACATCCAAGAGCCTACTGGAGCCACGCTGCGTGCTCACTATCGCCTTGTCAGGCATCTAGATAGTATTCAACGGCCCGATTTCCTGCATTCCGCCACGAAGAAGCGCTCACACATTACGAACGCTCGAGCTCATGCCGAGAGCGGTGGTGCCGTAGTGGCGATGGATATACGCAAATTCTTCGAGAGCACAATGTATCAGCACGTCAAGAGTTTCTTTCACAAAGATCTCGGCTGCTCGCACGATATTGCTCGGTTCTTGGCAAACATCTGTACTGCGGATGGACATCTGCCGACTGGCAGTTGCATCAGTCCGTTGCTCTCGTATTTCACGCATCGTCATCTTTTCGCAGACATCGAACGACTCTGCGCTGAGCGTGGTGTCACGATGACCCTTTACGTTGATGACTTGACCCTATCGGGCCCTCATGCGACAAAAGGCCTGCTATTTGAAACAAAGGTAATGATTAAGCGGTGTGGTCTGCGAACGAAGGATGCAAAGGACGCTGTCGTGCGGCCGGGAAAGGCAGCCATCATTACGGGAGTCGTGCGACGCGACGGCGGTGTTCGGCTTCGCAACAAGCACCACGGTGCGATTGTGGCAATTCAAGATTCGATTGCGACAGCCGGTGATAACAACCGCGACGTGCTGAGAGGACGATTGGCGGCTGCGCGAGCAGTGGAGCCGAGCGCTGCTGCTCGTCTCGAGGAGCGATTGACGCGTATGATGACGAGAAAGTCGGTGAACGAATCGCTCAAGTAAGGGAGCGATATACGGCGGTATCATAGCGTCGATTAGTATTGAGTCAATGACGCTACGAGCAGTCCGAGCGAGAAGTTCGGGGATCGGATGCTCACGATGTGCGAAGACGTATGTCAATGCGCAAGAAGAAATATATGAGGGGATATGTGTACAAATCCGACTCAGAAGCCAGTGCGGAAGAGCCGTTTTTCGGTCAAGCGCGGCGTTATTCCTCCGTCGTCCCAGATTTTGCTAATTCACCCCGACCAGTGGGAGAAGCTTGTCGAGGTGGCCTGCCTAAATCGTCCGCTCGGCGGTGGCGCGAAGTACGCCTTCGTCAAGCATTTGGGCGGCTCTGGGGATGGTGGGCGCGACGTCGAAGCTCGCCTGGTTCCCGCATTGAGCGCGGGGCAATGGGACTTGTTCCAAGGCAAGCATTATGACCACGCGTTGACGCCGACCGACGTGTTCAAAGAACTGGTCAAGTTCTTCAAGCACTTAGCGGCGAAGACTTACCCTGAGCCGCGCTACTACTACCTCTGCGCACCGCGCGGCGTGGGTAATGATCTGCATAATCTGCTAGCCAAGCCCAACGAATTCAAACAGCGCCTGCTGGACGCATGGAAGGCGGAGAGAACAGGGCTTCAGGGGCGTGCCGCTGAGTTGACTCAGGAACTCGAGAGTCTGGTTACTGCTTTCGACTTCCGGAATATCGTCGAATGCCAGACGCGAGACATTCTGGAATGGCATGCCCTGGATCGAAAGGCCCACTTCGAACTGTTCGGCATCGAGGGGGAGCGTGGTGACGATCCCTTGGCCCCAACCGCCCCCGAAGTCCGTGAACATGTCTACATCGAGGAGTTGCGGAAAGTTTACGCTGAAGTTTGCGGCATGAGCTTGACGCTTGATGAACTGATGTCATCGGATTCGTGCGGTGAGCATTTCCAAAGTCATCGTGTGCTTTTCTACTGCGCTGAAGGCCTGAAGACATTCAGTAGAGATACGTATGGAGAAGCCGAGTTCGATGCATTGCTGAACATGGTGCTGACCGGCATAGGGCCGAAGGTCAAAAGCCCGCGACACCGAACCGGGCTCGACAGGCTTGAGGCGGGCACCAGTGGCGCCGAGCAACTGGTCGTCAGCGATAGCGTACTTGCTCCCAAATTGCGGCCTGGTGATCTGCCGGGTACCTGCCACCACTTGGTGAACCAGAAGAGGCTAAAGTGGGTCAAGTGAAGCGACGGGCGCTGCCTGTATTCAATTCACCCTTCGAGCTTGGCATACGCATGGTCTACTTGCTGCAGGCACTCACGCCGCGAGGAGCGGACCTACAGAAACTGGTGCTTCTCGACTATGCCATCGTGTACTCAGCCGACTTGAACGGACCGAGCAGCTTGCATACGCCCATCCCATTTCGCGGCGCGGAGCTCATGAGCCGACGCGAGCTAATTGAGCAGGGGCTCTACTTAATGAGCACGCGTGGCTTGGTGACGGCCACGTGGGGTGCAGATGGGATCACTTATTTTGCAGGGGATCTCGCGCGAACTATGACGGGCGCGCTGACTTCAAACTATCTGCGCGAGTTGGAGCACCGCTGCACATGGGTAGCGGAACACTATGGTCAAGCAGGCTCCACGGAACTCACTGCTCAGTTCGCTGCTAGCGGCCACCTGTGGGGCGCCGAGCTTGAGTCGGTGGCACGAGATGGAGGCGGCGTATGGGCATAGTTCTGACGTCTCTTTCGGTCCTTGGGCCCGATCGTGAAGTCGCTCAAGTCACGTTCCACCCCAAGCGGCGGCTGATCCGAGGACCAAGTGAGACCGGGAAGTCGTACATCTACGACTGCCTCTGGTACATGTTGGGAGGCGACGATTTTCCCGAAACGTTTCCGTTGTCGCAGGGTTATCAGGAATTTTGCTTGCGGTTTACCGCTCTCGGCGATGAATATGAAGTCCGCCGCGGGATATCTGGCGGCGGCACGGCAATTTACTGGCGAGCGTTGGGCAGCCCCGAGGAACAAGCGTTCGAGCCTCTGGATCAAGACCTCGGGAAATTGCTCGTGAGCCTGTCTGGTGCTGACGGCAAGCAGATTCTGCGCAATCACAGTAAGCGGGGCGCTGTGACGGGGGACGACCTTCGTCACTGGGCGTTGTGGTCGCAATCCGATATCCCCGCTAAGCAGCCCAGCGTTGGGATCGGGCAAGCAGCGTCGAAGCGTGAGGCTTCTTTCCATCTATTCGTGACGGGTACCGACGACTCCGGTATTCAACTCCGCAAGTCTCTGTCAGAGGCCGAGCGTGCCCGCGGCGAGTTACAAGCCGCTGAGGCTGCTTTAGCGCGCATTCAAGAATTCATGTCGACGGATCTGAATCGCGGGGATGTAGCAGACGCGCTGGAGCGGGTGGATAGTACTTTGTCGGCGATGACGAGCCAGTATGACGCGCGTGCTTCCGCATTGCAGGATCTGCGCAAGCAGATTGCAGAAACGTCAGACAGTTTGCGCAGAGTAGAAAATAGACGAAATCATGCGCAGTCCATGATTAGCCGGTTCGAGCTGCTGGACAAGAAGTACACGAACGACTTGGCACGCCTTGGTGGCACTAGCGAGGGCGTCGCATTCTTCCAGGAACTTCCAACGGTGGATTGCCCCTTGTGCGGCACGCCGGCGGAAAGTCAAGTTGACCCTAACGACCTGCGTCCCGGGGCGCCTGGCAATTATCGAACGGCCATCGCGGCGGAGGTCGAGAAGATTCGTATCTTGCGCATCGGACTCCTCGGGGCACTCCACCACGAGCGAAACCGATATCAACTCTGCAAGACTGACGCTGAGAAACTTGCGGGTGATATGAGTGCGTTGCAGAACCGTGAGGCGACAGTTCTACAGAACGCACGCATAGAATTTACTGCTGACCCGAAGAGCTTGGCGCTGCGACGTTCTGAGCTCTCGGCGCAACTGAGTAACTTCGACGAGATGCAGCGCTTAACAGCCGAGATTGGTCGTTTGAAGAAGGCTACCGTTCGCAAGCGCATCACCGTAACTCGTGAAGCCGGTACATTCGGGCGCGAGGTGGCGGATCGTGCGAGGGAGTTGTTGAGTGCCTGGGGGTTCAACGCTATCGAAAATATCGCACTCGATGACGACGCGTGCGACCTGCGTATCGACGATCGCTCAAGATTGAGCTACGGCGCGGGTGTGCGAGGTCTGTACCTATCCTCGCTAATGGTTGCACTCATGGAGCATGCCCTTGAGAAAGGACATCCCCATCTCGGTGTCGTTGTCTTGGATTCCCCCTTAAAGACGTACGCAGATCCGGAGTCGACCGAGGAACATGAGGTACCTCCTGCAACGATCGTTGATCGGTTCTATAGCTGGATGTCTACATGGAGCGGACGTGGCCAAGTCATTGTTCTCGAGAACGAACCCATAAAGTTGGAGACTGCGGAAGCACTCGATCCCATCACGTTCACGCGTATTCGTGGCAAAGGTAGGTACGGTTTTTATCCATTACGCGACGGCGTCAGCCATGGTTTGGAAGCCGAGGAAGCCGAGGAAGCTGAGTCGAGCGAAGCAGGTGGTGTGCCCAGCGACGATCTGGGCGATGAAGACGACGCAGGAATGGGAGTGCGGAGCTAGTACCGCGTTGCTGCTACCTACGTTGGACACCTAGTGGCTCAACGTTCTAGCTTGTTCTCGGTCCCATACGTTCATCCAATATGAGCTTGATCAAGACGAAGTACGAAAGACTGGCCCCTCGAATGGAGTACCTCTGTGATGAGGTGGTTCTGGCGCTTGCTTGGAAGAAGGCTTCGGCGTACGTCCGAAGGCACAACTGGTATGCAGACACGTTAGAGTTGGATGCCTCCGGGCTCAATCTCGAGGGGTTGACCCAAGCGTGGTCATTCGAGGTCGCAAATAAGCACTATGAGCCCAACCCCGCCAGATTGGTGCCGGCACCGAAGAATGGGCGCTGGGGCTTCGCAGAGAATCTACCGGG